>NZ_PJDK01000086.1:0-19623 GCF_002837615.1 Klebsiella sp. X1-16S-Nf21 | reverse complement strand
CGCCCCGCTGAGCGCCCACTGCCGCAGCAGTGCCCCATCGTCGCAGACCATCGCCGGCGTCACCCGCACCACGCGCTCCTTTCCCGCCTCCTCGAAGCGCCATTCATTCATCACCACACCGTGCCGCTCCAGCGCCAGACAGCGGTGATGGTGCAACTCGTCGAGGGAGGCAGGCGTTCCGTGGGTAGCAAGATAAGCCTCCGAAGCCACCAGCACCCGGTGGTTGGGGCGGATATGGCGGATCGCCAAACTACTGTCTGGCAGGTTACCGACGCGAATGCTCATATCCAGCCGGTTGGCGACCAGATCCTCCACGCGCTCCCCTAAGAACACGGAAAACGTGACCTCCGGGTGACGGCGGGAAAAGTCGACGATGGCCGGGCTAAGATACTGTCGGCCAAAGTCGGAGGGGGCGGAAAGACGAATATTGCCGCTCAGCACCCCTTCCTTTTGCGTCAGCAACGATTCGGCGTGACGGGCCTCCTCCAGTACGCGCCGCGCGGCATGATAAAAATCTTCCCCCGCCCTGGTCAGGGTGATCGCGCGCGTGGAACGATGGAACAGGCGGGTCTGGTAGCGCTCCTCCATCGCCTTCAGGCGGGCCGTCATGGTGGCCGGTGAGAGCGATAACCGTCTGCCGGCGGCGGAGAGTCCCCCCGCCTCGGCGACAGTCACCAGCAGCGCCATATCTTCCAGCTTGCCCATTTTTCGTATTTCCTGAAAAGTGAATCTGATTTTAGCCTAATTATCAAAATCAGATCCCGACTGTAAAGTGATTTTCATTCCACTCGCAAGGGACACCCGTATGAACAGCCTCTCACTTTTCGATCGTTACCGCATCGGCACGCTGCCGTTGAAAAACCGCATCGTCATGGCTCCCATGACCCGGGCGCGCGCCCTGCAGCCCGGAAATATCCCCTCCGCGCTGATGGCGGAATATTACCGCCAGCGCGCCAGCGCCGGATTGATCGTCACGGAGGCGACGCAAATCTCTCCTGAGGGACAGGGATACTCCTGGACGCCTGGCCTGCATTCCGCTGAGCAGATTGCCGGCTGGCAGCTGACGACCGGGGCCGTTCACCAGGCTGGCGGCGTTATTTTTTCTCAGCTCTGGCACGTGGGCCGGATGTCGCACGCTCGTTTTCATGCGGATGGGCACCCCGTGGCCCCGTCGGCGCTGGCGCCGGACGCCCAGGTCTGGGTGGTGGATGAGCAAGGCCGGGGCCAGATGGTGGACTGCCCACCGCCGCGGGCGCTCTCCCGATCGGATATTCAGCGTATTGTCGCCGATTACCGTCAGGCGGCGCGCAATGCGATAGCGGCGGGGTTTGACGGCGTGGAAGTGCACGGCGGCAATGGCTATCTGATCGACCAGTTCCTGCGGCGTACCGCCAACCAGCGTACTGATGAGTACGGCGGTAGCCTGAGCAACCGGATCCGTTTTGCCCAGGAGGTGCTGACCGCCATCGGCGACGTCATTGGCCGCGAGCGGACGGGCATCCGCCTTTCCCCCTTCATTACTCAGCGCGGGATGAACGACCCGCAGGTGATCGACGCCATCCTTGCCCTGGCGGCCTGGTGCGAACAGCAGGGTATCGCCTTTATCCACCTGGCGGAGGCGGACTGGGACGATGCGCCAGCCGTTCCCCAGCACTTTCGTGACACGCTGCGCGCGACCTTCAGCGGCACCCTGATCGTGGCCGGCAATTACGATCAGCAAAAGGCGGAACGTATCCTCACCGCCGGTTTCGCCGACCTGGTGGCTTTCGGCCGGCCGTTTATTGCTAATCCTGACCTGCCGCAGCGGCTTCAGCACCGCTGGCCGCTGGCGACCGTCAGCGATCCCGCCACGCTGTTTGGCGGGACAGAGGTGGGCTATACCGACTATCCCTTCTATACGGAGCATAAAGAGTGAAAATGACCCGCAAAATGTTACCTGCCAGCCGTAGTTTCGCTGTTGTCTGTACGCAGGCCAGACGCGGCATCACGCTGCGGCGCTGCGCCACAGCGCTGCTGCTTGCCGGGATATCCGGCTCCGCGTTTTCAGCCCCGCAGGGTTTGCTGAAGCCAGCCCGGCTCATCGTTGACAACGGCCTTCCCCCTGCCACACGCGTCGCCAATGAATATGTCGCCAGGCAATACGCCACGTTCTGGAATACCGGTGATGAAGCGCTGGCCCGGGCGGCGCTGGCGGGGAATTTTATCGATAAAACGCCCCCGGAAGGGCGTCGGCAAGGGCCGGAAGGCGCGATCCTCGCCTCCAGAGCGTTTCGTCAGGCGGTGCCGGATTTACGCTGTGATGTCGAACAAATGATTGTGGCCGGTGACCGGGTGGTCTCACACTTACATTTTCATGGCCACTTTACCGGGACCTTCGGCACCCGGAAGGGTAAGGGACAAAATATCGATTTTATCGCCACCGATATCTATCAGATCAGCGGCGGTAAAATTGCCGCCAACTGGCATATTGAAGATAACCTGACGCTGATGAAACAGCTGGGCGCGCAATAAGCTGCCCACCCGGACGGTGAGTAAGCGATCGCCATAACCACGAGCCGCCCCGGCATCCGCCGGGGCGGCTCGCCTGGCGACAGACTGTGCTTAGATTTGCGCCATTCCGCCGTCGACATAGATCTCTGCGGCGTTAATAAAGCTCGACTCGTCAGACGCTAAAAATACCACCGTCCTGCCAATCTCCTCCGGCTCGCCCAGCCGCCCGAGCGGTACGCTGGCGGCCAGGGCGTCGAACAAGCCCTGACGGTCCGCCTCCGCGACCAGTCCTCCCAGACCCGGGGTACGCACCGGCCCCGGGCTGACGACATTGATGCGGATCCCGCGATCGTTCACCTCCAGCGCCCAGGAACGCGCCAGGCTGCGTACCGCCGCTTTACTGGCGCTATAGATGCTGAAGTTCGCCGTCCCTTTGACCGCCGCCGTAGAGCCGGTCAAAATCACCGAGGCGCCGTCGGTGAGCAGCGGCAGCGCCTTCTGGACGGTGAACACCACCCCGCGCACGTTGGTGGCGAAAATCCGCTCGACGTGCGCCTCGGTGATGGCGCTGAGCGGTAGCATATCCCCGCCGCCAGCATTGGCGAACAGCACATCCAGGCGGCCGGACTCGCCGGCAATGGTCGCAAATACCGCGTCAAGGTCGCTTAACACGGCGGCGTCGGCGCGGATCCCGCGGGCGGCGGGCCCGATGAATCTTACCGCCGCATCCAGCTCCTCCTGTCGGCGGCCGGTGATATACACCTTCGCGCCCTGCTCCGCCAGCGCTTTCGCCGACGCCAGGCCAATCCCGGTGCTGCCGCCGGTCACTAACGCCACTTTATCCGCAAGTTTTTTGCTCATGGTGCATTTCCTTGGTTAGAGTATAAACAGGCCAGGCTCGCGAAAGCGCCCCGCCGGGTATGGAAAGCACTGTAATCGCCTCAAAGAGGCGGAAAAATGGCCTAATCTGAAAAACACTTTTCCCCTCCGTGGATAATGGACGCCCGCTAACCAGGATACTGCGAATAATGGACCGGTTTTCAGCCCTCAAAGCCTTCACCCGCGTTGTCGAAGCCGGCAGCTTTACCCGCGCCGCGGACTCGCTGGATATGCCCAACGCCACGCTCAGCAAAACCATCAAGCAACTGGAAGCGCACCTGGGGGTTTCCCTCCTGCAGCGCACCACACGGCGTATTACCGTGACGCCGGAAGGACGGGAGTACTATGAAAAAGCTCGCTGCCTGCTGGAAGACCTGGAAGAGATCGACGCCTCCTTCAATACCGCCCACAATAAGCCGAAGGGCCATCTACGGATCGCCATCGGTGGGTCGACCGCGTGCGATGTGCTGATCCCGCTGCTGGCGGACTTTATGACCTCCTGGCCGGATATCCGTATCGATTTACAGGTGGCCGATAAACCCGCGGACCTCATCAGCGGCAATATTGACTGCGCCATCCGCGGCGGGCCGATGGATGACTCGACGCTGATCGCCCGTAAAATCGGCGAGGCGACGCTGGTCACCTGCGCCACCCCTGGCTATCTTCAACGCTGCGGCACGCCCGCCTCGCCGGATGAACTCCATCATGGCCACCAGCTCATCAGCTATCTGTCGCCGGCCAGCGGCAGAGCGTTTCCGTTTCGCTTTACGCGTCACGGCGTCAGTACCGAGCTCAAGACAGAGCCCCATCTCGGCATCAATGAGAGCAACGCGCATATTGCCGCCGGCGAGGCGGGCTTAGGCATTGTGCAAACCTTTACCTATTCGCTAAAACCCGCGCTGGCAAGTGGCAAGCTGGTGGAGATCCTCGCCGCCTGGCGCCCGGCCCCCTATCCCTTTCACGTCGTCTATGCCCGGCACCGGCACGTGCCGCCCCGGCTCCGCGTCTTTATTGAATGGCTGGCGGCGGTTTTTCCGGCTGCGGTGCAGGGATAAAGCGCGTTATCTGACGCAGCGCCGAGGGTGGTCCACAATTGAACGCACTGACCGCTATTTTTCCTTTTTACGACCGTCCGAAAAACACCAATGATTAAATCTACGATTTGATGTTTCTACACAAAATATAAACGAAGATTTAAATTGATATGAATGGGTTGACAATAACATTGGCTATGGGTAGATTTCATGGGCCTAAGTTGTGGCCTTTCCTAATCTGACATAAGAGACTAATGGATACTGAATTTAGTAGCGGTCCGAATATGGCCTTAACGGTTATTCGGACAAGTAAACATAAAATCGATTGTGATCACTTCTTCGTTTTGGTGTGTCTCGCCGGAGCCTGATGCTCTCGTGTTGTCCCACCTCGACCAGAGTTTTCACGGTCCCGAGGTGTGTTATGAACTTCAAATCTACCCTTTTTCCTGGTGTCAAAACCATGACATCAACGCTGCGTGTCCGGCCGCCCCGCGATCGGGTGTCGTCTGCGCGCAAAAAACAGCAAGGCTCTATATTCTCTTCGAAAATCAGCGAGTTGAATCAACGCATTACTAACTGGCGCGTCAGTCCTGTCACCGGCCAGCTGGAGCGTCGTTGCCGCTTCTCTGATGGCGAAGACCCACAAAGTCGCCCCTTCGTCGCCTGATTCAGCCGTTACGCCGTAGGCCGTGTCTGCGCGCTATGCCGCAGCCCGTTTTCTTGCGTCACGCTGAGTTAAGTCACTGCTGGTGCCTGTTTATTCACTGATGTATTCATACTTGTACATCGGCAGGAATAATCACGTCCAAATAAAACAAAATATAAACTTCACGCCTGTTTATTTTTAATAATAAACAGCGGGAAGCCCTGTGCGAAATTAATTAAAACCGATCGCTGATGCGACATCGGGCTATTTTCGGCCGCCCTTAATCCGGGTCTTACCGTAAAAAGCCTGCTGCCGCCCGGCGACAGGAGCAGCACCATGACTGTACAAATCAAGAACCGAAATAAAAAAAGCACGCTGTCTATGCGTGCCGCCCAGGAAGCCCAAAACGGTATCGCAGAAACCCTGGTCAACCTCAACACTACCCGAGAAGGGCTGCAGGAAGCCCAGGCAAATGCCCGGCTGGAGCGGGATGGCCTGAACGAAGTGACTCATGACAAGCCACCGCACGCGCTGATCCAGCTACTGATGGCGTTTAACAACCCGTTTATTTATGTGCTCGCCATTCTCGCCGGGATCAGCTTCTTCACCGACTACTGGCTGCCCACCAGCCATGGCGAAGACGGCGACCTGACGACGGTGATAATCATCGGCACCATGGTTGCCCTCAGCGGACTGGTGCGCTTCTGGCAGGAACACCGCTCGGCCAAATCGGCCGAAGCGCTGAAAGCGATGGTTCGCACCACCGCGACGGTCGTTCGTCGCGAACACGCCGGGCAAAAAGGAACGCCACGTGAAATCCCGATGCGCGAGCTGGTGGTGGGCGATATCGTGCAGCTCTATGCGGGCGACATGATCCCGGCCGACGTCCGTTTGATCGAATCACGCGACCTGTTTATCAGTCAGGCCGTCCTGACCGGCGAAGCGCTGCCGATTGAGAAGTACGACACCCTCGGCGACGTGGCGCAGAAATCCGCGCACGACAAGGCGGTTGACAACGAAAATCTGTTGGATATGCCTAACATCTGCTTCATGGGGACCAACGTTGTCAGCGGCACCGCTCAGGCGGTCGTGGTGGCGACCGGGCCAAGGACCTACTTTGGCTCACTGGCAAAAGCGATTGTCGGCACCCGGGCGCAAACGGCGTTTGACCGCGGGGTGAACAGCGTCAGCTGGCTGTTGATCCGCTTTATGCTAGTGATGGTGCCGGTGGTGTTCCTGATTAACGGCCTGATGAAGGGCGAATGGTGGGATGCCCTGCTGTTTGCTCTGGCCGTCGCCGTAGGCCTGACGCCAGAAATGCTGCCAATGATCGTCAGCGCCAACCTCGCCAAGGGCGCGGTGGCCATGGCGAAGCGTAAAGTCGTGGTTAAGCGCCTTAACGCGATTCAGAACCTGGGCGCGATGGACGTGCTGTGCACCGACAAAACCGGCACCCTGACGCAGGATAAAATCATCCTTGAGCACCACGTCGACACGCACGGTCAGAAAAATCAGTCCGTGCTGGCGCTGGCCTGGCTCAACAGCCACTATCAAAGCGGCATCAAAAACTTGATGGATCAGGCGGTCATTTACTTCTCTGAAAATGAGTCGGGCTTTGTGCAACCTCAGGGGTACAGCAAAGTCGATGAGATGCCGTTCGACTTCGTGCGCCGTCGCCTGTCGATTGTGGTGAAAGACAGCCAGAGCAATCATCTGCTGGTGTGCAAAGGCGCCGTGGAGGAGATGCTGAGCATCGCCACCCACATGGAAGAGAATGGCAAGGTTATCCCCCTCGACGATCAGCGCCGTGACGCCATGCTGGCGATGGCGAACGACTACAACAAAGACGGCTTCCGCGTTCTGGTGGTCGCTACGCGCGACATTCCGAAAGCCGAAGCGAAAAGACTGTACAGCACCGCTGATGAGCACGATCTGATTATCCGCGGCTTCCTCACCTTCCTCGATCCACCTAAGGAGAGCGCGGGTCCGGCGATTGCTGCCCTGATGGATATTGGCGTCGCAGTCAAAGTGCTGACCGGCGATAACGCGATTGTCACTACGCGGATTTGCCGCCAGGTGGGACTGGAGCCAGGCGAACCGGTACTCGGCCCGCAGATTGAGGCGTTGAGCGACACGGCCCTGCAGCAGTTGGTGGAAGAGCGCACGGTGTTCGCCAAGCTAACGCCGCTGCAGAAATCACGCGTGCTGAAGGCGCTGCAGGCCAACGGTCATACGGTGGGCTTTCTCGGTGACGGCATTAACGATGCCCCTGCTCTGCGCGATGCCGACGTGGGTATCTCGGTCGACAGTGGCACCGATATCGCCAAGGAATCGGCCGACATCATCTTGCTGGAAAAGAGCCTGATGGTGCTGGAAGAAGGCGTTATCAAAGGCCGCGAGACCTTTGGCAACATTATGAAATACCTGAACATGACCGCCAGCTCCAACTTCGGCAACGTGTTCTCGGTACTGGTGGCCAGCGCGTTCATTCCGTTCCTGCCGATGCTCGCGATCCAGTTGCTGCTGCAAAACCTGATGTACGACATCTCCCAGCTCGCGCTGCCGTGGGACAAAACGGACAAAGAGTTCCTGAGCAAACCGCGCAAGTGGGATGCAAGAAACATCGGCCGCTTTATGGTCTGGATTGGCCCGACCTCGTCCATTTTTGACATGACGACCTTTGCGCTGATGTGGTTTGTGTTCAGCGCTAACAGCGAACACATGCAGACCCTGTTCCAGTCCGGCTGGTTCGTTGAAGGCCTGCTGTCGCAGACGCTGGTGGTGCACATGCTGCGTACCCAGAAAATTCCGTTCATTCAGAGCACCGCCGCCTGGCCGGTACTGATGATGACCGGTCTGATTATGGCTATTGGAATTTACGTGCCGTTCTCTCCGCTCGGGCCGTTGGTTGGGCTGCAGGCGCTGCCGTGGCAGTACTTCCCGTGGCTGGTCGGCACCCTGCTCGCCTACTGCTGCGTGGCGCAGGGCATGAAAACGTTCTACATCCGTCGCTTCAGGCAGTGGCACTAATTCTGCGTTAAAGACGGTGATTCACGTGCCGCTTCGGCGGCACCTTTCAGGCAGGCCACACGGGCTGGAAGCATTATGGAAAAGCGACATTCCATCATTTTCCTGATTAAAAATAAGACCATCGCGTTGATTGTCTTATTTTTAATGAAAATAACCCGCACCCTTCGCGTCCGTGCCCTGGCATGGTACGCCGGAGGGAAGATTAACTATCAACACACTAAAGCATTACTGAACCTCGCCAGCGCCATACATCGTTTTTCGATCAGGTTACTGCGTTTTATTTCACTACCCGCCCTGTAGAGGGGGAATTCATAATGTCCGGAACCACTCTGTTAATTCACCTGGCTGGCGCCATCGCATTGCTGCTCTGGGGCAGCCATATGATTTCAACGGCGCTGCAGCGCGGCTTCGGCACGCCGCTGCGCAACTGGATGGGACGCCACCTCACTAACCGCTGGACCGCCCTGCTCTCCGGCATTGGCATTACCGGCATTCTGCAAAGCAGCACGGCGGTCAGTATGATGGCGACGTCATTTACCGCCGCAGGTACGCTAAGCCTTGCCCCCGCACTTGCGGTGATGCTCGGCGCCAACATCGGCTCCACGCTGGTGGTCCAGCTGATGAGCTTTAACATGGAAATCGCCATTCCGCTGCTTCTGCTGGCCGGGTTTGTGGTTTTCAAGCTACGCGACCATTCCAGCTTTGAAAGCGTGGGCTGCGCCCTGATTGGCCTCGGCCTGATGCTGCTGGCGCTGCATTTACTGGGCGGCACGCTGCAGGACATTGAGGTCACGCCGGTGTTTCATGCCGTGATGCAGGGGCTACAGGGCGATATTTTCATTGCCCTGCTGGTGGCGGCGCTCCTGACGCTCCTGTGCCACTCCAGCGTGGCGATGATTTTGCTGATCGCCTCCCTCGCCGGTACCGGCACGCTGACCCCGTCTACGGCCCTGGTGCTGGTGCTTGGCGCCAACATCGGCGGCGCGTTACCGCCGGTGTTAAACGCCGGGTCCGCGGTGGCCCGCCGCCTGCCGGTTGGCAACCTGATGGTCCGCCTGTCCGGCTGCGCGCTGGCGTTACTGCTTCTGCCGTTGCTGATGGCGATCGCCCGTAAATCCGGGCTGAACACGCCGCAGCTGGTGGTGTGGTTTCATACCGCCTTTAGCGTGGCGCTCGCGCTGCTATTTATCGGCCTGAACGTGCCAATGGCTCGCTTCCTGGAGCGACTGTTTCCGGAAGAAGAGCGCGTAGGCGACCCGGGTATGCCGATGTATCTCGACGATGCGGGTCTGGAAGTGGCTTATATCGGCCTGTCCAATTCGGTTCGCGAATCGCTGCGCGCCGCCGACATGCTAACCATCATGCTGGACCGACTGCTGATGCTGTTTGTGACCCAGGAAAAACAGGCTGCCGATGACATCCGCCAGCTGGAGCAGTCGGTCGATCTGCTCAGCGCGGCGGTTCGCGCCTACCTCGCCGACATTGGTCAGGACGGGCTGAATGATGCAGATGCCGATCGTGCCCAGGAGATCCTGATGTTCATCATCAATGTTGAGCACGCGGGCGACATTCTCTCCAGCAATCTGACCCAGCTGGCCACGCGCCGCGCACGCCGGGGAGAACATTTTAACGACTTTGAATTACACCATATTCGCCTGCTGCATGCGGAGCTCCTCACCAGCCTGAACTTAGGAATAGCGGCATTCCTGCGTGAAGACTTGTCTGCTGCCCACCAGCTGGTGCAGCGCAAAGAAACCATCCGCCAGTTGGAGGCCTCCGCCAGCCGCGAGCACTTCAAAAAACTGCGGGAGGACAAGAATGCCTGGGCGGAATCCGGCGACATTTTCCAGCGGGTGCTACGGGACTACCGCCGCGTGCATCACCATATCGCCGCCGTCGCCTACCCTGTCATTGACCGCCTGGGCGATACCTCGCTGCGGTTTATTGAAACGCCGCCGGATGTTTAAAAAACAATAACCGCCAGCGCGCGGACGAGATCCTTTTCAAGGCAAGCAACGTTAAGGTACAAAAAATGCGAGTGTTAATCTGCTCGGGTCGGTTTTATGCCGACACCCATACCATCACCCATGTGCTGGATCTCTATGCCCGTACACAGACGATTAACGTTTTGATTCACGGAGGGCACCAGGCGCTGGGCGGCGCGATAGAAAACTGGGCGCGCGGGATCGACGTTCACGTGATCCGCTACCCGGCAAACTGGGCGCTGCACGGAAAATATGCAGAGACAAGGCGCAATTTGTTTATGCTGGAAGATAGCCGCCCTGACGTACTGCTGGCTTTTCCTGGCGGAGAAGATACGGCAGAGTGCATAAAGATGGCGAAAAACAGAGGGATCCGCGTCATCGACGTCGTTTAACCTGAGTGGGTGAAGTTCGGTGACCATGGCCACAGGCAGGCGTCCGCTGAAGGGGTATTGAATGACGGCCTTGACGATTAACCAGCAATGGTCAATATAGAGAACCTTACTCGTCTAAGTGTAAGCTGAGCGCAGAGAGGAGAGTCAGGCGGGGGGCCCGGCCCCCAATTGTCCGGGAACATTATGGGCAATACCGCTCAGCATACCCTCAGGCTTCCGTTGGTCCCCGGGATGAGATTTCACGTCCACTCCCCTTATTCGCGCGGTATCGAAACCAGGAACAGCCGGACAACGACACCCGCCATACCTTACCTGGAGCGAAAAAATGACCTCATCCATTGCCATCGTCGGAGCAGGACTCGGCGGCCTCATGCTCGCACGTGTTTTACATGTTCACGGCATTTCCTCTGTGGTCTACGAAGCTGAAGCCTCTCCCGAGGCCCGCCCACAAGGTGGCTTGCTGGATATCCACGATCATAATGGCCAGCGGGCGCTGATAGCGGCAGGCCTGTACGATGCCTTCCGGGCCCTTATTCTTCCTGGTGGTCAATCCACGCGCGTACTCGATAAAGAGGGCAACGTATTGTTCGAGCAGTTCGATGATGGTTTGGGCGGCCGACCAGAAGTCTCTCGCGGCGCGCTTCGCACGCTGCTGCTGGAGTCGCTTCCTGCGGACACCGTGCAATGGGGCCGTAAAGTGGCAGATATCGTCCCCCATGATGACGGCACGCATAGTTTGTACTTTACGGATGGCGCCACCACCAGGGTCTCCCTGGTGGTGGGCGCAGATGGTGCCTGGTCGCGTGTCCGCGCTCTGGTCACCGATGCTGTCCCTGCCTATGCGGGATTTTCGTATGTCGAGCGCTGGCTTAGTCACGTTGATACTGATCATCTGGCTTGCGCGCAAGCAGTAGGCCGCGGCTCATTTTTTGCGCTCTCGCCAGGCAAGGGTATCATGGCGCACCGGGAGCCTGGCGGCGTGATCCACGTTTACATTGCTCTGTGCCAACCCCAGGCCTGGTTCGCTGACGTGACGTCCGCTAATGCACAGGTTGACGTGCAACGCATAGTCGATGAATTCGATGGCTGGGCGCATCCACTGCAAACATTGATTACGGAGGGTGATGGTGAGCCCGTATTGCGCCCTATTCACTTTTTACCTCCCGGACTTCGATGGCCGCGAACAGCAGGCGTAACGCTGTTGGGCGACGCCGCGCATCTTATGCTGCCGTTCGGCGAAGGCGCTAATCTCGCGTTAGAGGATGGCGCTGAGCTGGGACTCGCGATTGCGGCCAATGCAGATAATCCTGAAGCCGCGCTGTCCGCTTATGAAGAACAGATGTTTATCCGCGTCGAAAGTGCGGCCAACGACGCGCAGGCAATGGCAGGCATTCTCTTTGGGGACGAGACACCCGGCGCGTTGTTGCATTTTTTTAACCAGTATAAAACAGGATCCTGATCCCCGACGCTGCGGTGATTCTTGCGCCATGAACAAATAACCCTCCCGCCATCGGGAGGTCAATGTTCAGTAATGTCCGGAGAATAACGCTCCGGATATAAAATCATTAAAACGCTGTCGCAATAGCTGAAATCTGGAACGAGTTATTTTAATAACCCCTTCATGATCAAAGACAGACCGAACTCAAAACAGGTATCCGGATGTTGGTGGGTAAGCGCATCGATACGACTGATTTCTGTTGAGGGTGTAGACAATCTTTCATCATCATGTCTGTCTGTACGAGACTGCTCCTCCAATACGCATCCCAGGGTATATTCGCTAATAGTGAGTAATATCATTGCGGCTTCGGCCTCAGAAAAGCCGGCCCGCATAAGGTAAGCCACCTTTGGGTAGAACGTTTCCCCTCCTACCCGCGCCGGTGTTGTCCCCGCATGGAGCAGTGCGCCATCCCGATGAGCGAGAAGCGCGCGGCGGAAACTGCGCGCGTTATTTGCCAGCCAGTCTGCCCACTCGGCCGTGTTTTCAGCCAGCGGAAGCGAATGGTGCCTGGCCAAAACAGTTGCGGCCATCTCTTCCAGTAAGCTGGCCTTGTTCCTGAAATGCCAGTACAGCGTTGCGGATTCTACCCCCAGCTTTTGCGCCAGCTTTCGCGTCGTTATCGCTTCCAGCCCGACTTCATCTAAGAGTGCTAATGCAGCATTAATGACCTGATCCCGCTGAATTTTAGCCATGGTGTTCATCCTGTTGTTAATGCATCCAACCGAGCCCGTGGTAGATGAAAAGAGATCTTCTCCTGTCCAGGAGCCTACCGGCGCCATTGATGAAAATAAATCTATCATTGATAGAAAAATTGATCAATGATAGATTTTTAACGCATCGCACCTAAAGGTCATCCCATGAATATCAATCGAGATACGCAGGTAAAGAAAACAAACCATGCTGGCCCCATCAATGCCATCCCGCCGGTTTTGTGGCTGCAAGCCGCCATCATCACCCTTGGGGCATTCGCTACCATGCTCTCATCCACCATGCTCAGTGCTGCGCTTCCGGCCATGGCAAACGGCCTTGGGGTGACGGACGCCTCCATCCAGTGGATAGCCACCGCGTACCTCATGGCGCTGGCCGCAGGCGTTCCGGTTAGCGCATGGGCGGTAAAACGGTTTGGCGCCACCCAACTTTGGCTCTATGCACTTATTTTATTTGGTGTTTTCTCGGCTGTTTGCGCGTTATCCCCGAATGTCGAGGTGCTGCTCACCGCCAGAATAATGCAAGGTCTGGCAGGCGGGTTACTCGTGCCGGCCGGGCAGACGATCCTGGGTCTGGTGGTCGGTCGTGAGCGCCTCGGGCGGATCATTGGTACGATAGGCGTGGCTATCGTCATTGCGCCCTTACTGGGAACGTCTCTGGGGGCCGTGCTGCTTCAGGTCTGCGGATGGCGAGTCTTGTTTTTTATTAATGTCCCCTTATCTCTCTGTGCCTGGCTTGCGGGATGGAAATTACTCCCTCGCCCGACAATAAAAAATGATAAGCCGCTCTCCCTGGACTGGATGGGGTTAATACTGATTCTTTGTAGCCTTCCCCTGCTCATGGAGGGTATTAAAGGTGTCAGCCTGAATAGTGGTGAAAATAGCGGGAACATTATCTTACTCAGCGTGGGCGCACTGTTTATCGGCTTGTTTATCTATCGCTCTTTTCGCATTGACTCGCCTTTACTTCATCTCAGCCTTTTCAAACATCGTGGCTTCACATTATCGGCGTTGCTGATGGCTATCGGAGGTGCGGTGAATTTTGGTGGACAGTTCCTGCTCCCGTTGTATTTCCGCGACGTTTGCCATGAAGCACTGGCTGACGTGGGTTTGCTCCTTACTCCGCAGTTAATCGGTTCTGCCACAGGATTCCCGGTCGCCGGTTATTTCTCAGACCGGCTGGGTCCTCGCGTGGTGCTGATCGTTGGCGGCTTGCTCTCGGTGTTAGCGACATGGCCGCTGGCCATGATTGATGGGGGCAGTAGCTACCTCCTGGTCGGTAGCGCACTCGCTATCAGAGGATTCGGTTTAGCCCTTGCGACAGTGCCGGCGATGGCGGCAGGCCTGGCGATGGCGGGTACCCGTCATGTTTCTGATGCAGCACCGATTCTCAACATCCTGCAGCGTGTTGGCGCGATGGCTGGCGCGGCCCTGGTGACGGCGTGCTACGTCAGACTGGCGCATACGCAGAGTAGCTTAGCCGCCTTTCAGCACGCCGGGTGGATACTGATCAGCGGCGCCATACTGCTCACCCTTTCAGCACTTTTCATGGTGAACCATCAGGGATCATCAACGCGGGAAGAAACAAGATAACCGGTCTGGCGTCCTGTCCCGCACCCGGTACGCAATAGTTAACACCTCATTCTGAATGAGCGCGAGAGAGGCGTGAATGCCAGTCAACGACACCAGCGACTGGCATTGCACGCGACTCCCCACTAAACCGAACCAATCAATCCGCCATCGACCCGGATCACCGCCCCGGTAATGTAGCTGGCAGGCTGGCTTGCCAAAAAGGCAGCGGTAGCGCCGTACTCATGGGGGTGGCCATAACGTCCCGCCGGAATGCTCAGACGACTCTTCTCCGCGACCGCTTCCGCAGTGGAATGTTCCCGTTTCGCCTTGATAGCATCCAGCTGCCCCACCCGGTCGGTAGCAATGCGCCCAGGCACCATCACATTCACCGTGACGCCGTCGGCCGCCACTTCAGCGGCAAGGGTTTTCGACCAGCCGAGTAAGCTCATGCGCAGCGCATTCGACAGGGCGAGACCCGGAATCGGGGCAATCACACCGGACGAGGTGGAGGTAATAATGCGTCCCCAGCCACGGCTGCGCATGGCGGGCAGTAGTTTATCGGTGAGCTGGATTAACGAGGCGACCATCACTGAAAATTGCTGTTGCCAGACGGCGCCGTCCGTCCCCTGTGCCAGCGTGGGCGGTGGGCCACCGGAATTATTGACCAGAATATCGATGTCGCCCCAGTGCTCGCGGATATCGGCGATGACCGTATCAAACTGTTCCGGGACGGCAAAATCCAGCGGCCAGGCGCGGGCGGTACCGCCCAGCTGAGTGATGCGTTCCACCGTTTGCGCCAGCTTCTCTCTGTTGCGGCCTGTCACGGCGACCTTCACGCCTTCCTGCGCCAGCGAGCAGGCGATAGCCTGTCCAAGACCACTTCCCGCACCGCAAACCAGTGCCACACGCTGTTGTATCTGCAAATTCATAAATGCTCCTGATTGTATTTTCAGGAGCATTATGTGCAATAGTGATGCCAGTTATACGCGTGGGCTTTTTACATTGACCTGGTCAAACGCGTATTGCAGGTGTTTTCTCATCAACTCTGCCGCCTGTTCCTGTTTGTTCTCTCGCAGGGCATCAATGATGGCAACGTGCTCTTCGCACCACTCTTTTACGCGACGCTTATTGTGATAGCTACCAAATTCCAGCAGGCGGCGCAGCCGGTTTTGCTGCTGAATAGCCTGTAATACAAACAGGTTGCCGCTGGCCTCTGCCAGCAACTCATGAAACGCCGCATCGGTTTCGAAAATCTCTTTGGCCGGGACCTGCGTAATGTCCGGGTGGGTGATGAGTCTCAGATGCCGGGCGCGCAGACGTTTAAGCATCTGCCGGTCAACATGCAGGTTGGGCGTCAGCAACGCCATCGGTTCAATCATCAGGCGAAAACCGTAGCTATTGCGCAGAGCGATATCGGAGTTCAGGGTTTGCAGAAAGCGCCAGCCATGCCCTGCATTGCGGGCAATCAGGCCATCCTCCGATAGCTTCACCAGTGTACGGGTCAGCACGCCGCGATCAACATCATAGCGCTGGCTGATTTCGGTCTGGGTAAAGGATTCCGGCAGGATACCTGCAATGCGGTCATGGACCAGTTGCTCGTACAACTTCTGGTCATTGCTCTTGGACTGCTCAATCTCCAGCTGATCCAGCTCATTACTGCGTTTAAGCAGGAAAAAACCCTGGTTTGGCCGCGCTTCAACCGCCCCCATTCGGGTCAGTTCCTTGAGCCCGGCACGTACCGGCGTACGCGAAACACCCAACGCATCGGCAAGATGTTGCTCACGTAAATGATGACCTGGATCGAATCTTGCTTCAGATATCAGGTCGAGTATTTGCCGGGCTATCCGGCGACTGCTCGCAGTGGAGTCAGGCTGCATGAATTCACGATTCCCTGAAATGCATTGTTGTGGTCGATATATACAATATCACGAGCAACAAAACGCAGCAAAGTAAAGCAGAGAGTGCACGGTTAACGTGCAACACGCACCAGAATGAGACATTTTTTTCACACACATAATTGTATTTATTGACTCACTAAATTCAATTTAAACCTTAGCCAGGAGACGACTATGTCCAGCAATTCTTTTCTGTTTCGCCATGTGCGTACTTTGATGTTCGCGCTGACCGCCCTGCCGCTGGTCAGCCATGCGGCGGTGGAAACCATCGCCAAGGGTCAACTGACCTATGGAACGGCAGCGACGTTCATGCCTTTTGAATACGTGAAAGCAGGCAAGCTTACCGGCTTCGATATCGACCTGATCAACGCGCTAAGCAAAGAGATCCAACTGACGCCAGCGCCAATGCCGATGGAATTCAAAGGGCTTATTCCGGCGCTGCAGGGTAAACGTCTGGATATCATCAACTCCGCCATGTACGTCAATCCGACCCGTGCCGAGCAGGTTGACTTCGTACCCTATCTGAAAATCGGCAGCCGCGTGGTGGTCCGCAAAGGTAACCCGGCCAACATCACCGGACGTGACCTGAGCCTCTGCGGCAAAAACATCGCCGTGACGCTCGGCGGGATCGAAGAGAGCCAGGCGCGGGCAGACAATCAGCGCTGCGTGGAGGCCAAAAAACCGGCCATCAACGTCATGACGTTCCCCGCCGCCACCGATTCCGCCGTGGCCGTCGCCCAGGGACGTGCCGATGCCGAGTTCCTCTCCACGCCGGGCACCGTCGCCCTGTTTACCGAAAAAGCCGGCATGTTCGAAGCGGTTGGCGCTGAGTTCGAAGCGAATACTCACATCGCCTTTGCCGTGCGTAAAGGCGATACCGCAACCCAGGCCCTGCTGGAGCAAGGTCTGCAGAGACTCGTCAAAAATGGCACCTACACGCAACTGATCAAGAAGTGGAACTTCCCAGACTCCGTTGCCCTTTTCTAACCCGTTTGCCATTAACCGGAGAACGCTATGTCGATCGATTTAATGTGGCAGTACTTCCTCTCCCCCGAATTTATTCGGGGTGCGTGGATGACGCTACTGATTACCCTCTGCTCACTGTTGTGTGGCGTGGTGCTGGGCCTGGTGTTGGCGCTGTTGCAGGAAGCGCCGTTTCGCGCCGGGAAAGGGCTGGCCTTTTTCTACCTGTGGCTGTTTCGCGGGACGCCGGTGCTGTTCCAGATAATCTTTGTCTACAACGTGCTGCCAGGCTTCGGCTTACGCTTCTCCGCGTTTACCTGTGCAGTGCTGGCCCTTTCGCTCAATGAAGGCGCCTACATGGCGGAAATTCTGCGCTCTGGCCTGCAGGCGGTGAAAAGCGGCCAGCGCACCGCCGGCATGGCGCTGGGGATGACTCACGGCCAGATCATGCGAAAAATCGTTCTGCCTCAGGCCGCACGCATCGTTCTGCCGCCGATGGGTAACCAGATGATCAGCATGCTGAAATCGAGCGCGCTGGTCTCGGTTATCGCCGTTCAGGAACTGCTGCTGGTCGCTAACCAGGCCGCCAGCGCCAGCTTCCGTTACTTCGAAGCGCTTTGCGCTGCGGGCATCTATTACCTGCTGCTCACCAGCCTGTTCATGATCTTCCAGTCGTGGCTGGAAGGCGTGCTGGATCCCAGGCAGCGCCGCAGCAAAAGCCAGAAGCGGCTGACTCGCCTGTTTAAGTTACCGAAAACCGTCCGGGAGGAACCATGAGTGAGAAACCGCTGCTGGAGATGATCGGCATTGATAAGACTTTTGGTCGCCAGACCGTACTCAAAAACTGCTCTCTTGCCGTGCAACGCGGAGAAACCGTGGTGCTGATTGGCCCGTCCGGCTCGGGAAAATCCACCCTGCTACGCTGCGTCAACATGCTCTCGCCCGCCGACAGCGGCGATGTGTTCTTCGCCAGCCAGCACATCAGCCGGGGCGATGTGCCGGCGCACAAACTGCGTCAGCGCATTGGCATGGTGTTCCAGAACTACGAGCTGTTCTCGCACCTGACCGCAGCGGAAAACATCATGCTGGCCCCGATGACGGTGTTGGGAATGAACCGTATTGATGCCCGCAAACTGGCGGACAACCTGCTGGCAAAAGTGCGCATCAACGAACGTGCAGACCATTTTCCGGACGAGCTCTCCGGCGGACAGCAGCAGCGCGTGGCGATTGCCCGGGCGCTGGCGATGAAGCCCGAGCTGATGCTCTACGACGAGCCCACTTCCGCCCTCGACCCGGAGATGATCCGTGAAGTGCTGGAAGTCATGGCGGAGCTCAGCGCGGAAGGCATGACCAGCATGGTGGTGACTCACGAAATGGGCTTCGCCCGTCGGGCCGCTAACAAAATTCTGTTTATGGAAGACGGCGAAATTATCGATCGCGCCAACACCAGCGATTTCTTCGCCGGCCATGTCAGCGACCGCGCGCAGCGCTTCCTGACGCAAATATTACATTAATCACGGAGTTCCTATGTCCAGTTATCAGGTTGACAGCGCTCGTATGAAAAAGGACTTAGCGACGCTGGTTGCCATCAACACGGAGAATCCACCGGGCCATGAGCGCGAAGCCGCCGAATGTCTGGAAGGCTGGCTGCTGACCGCCGGGTTCGATCTCTCCTTTAGCGAATACGCACCGGGGCGGACCAACGTTATCGCCGTCCTGAACAATGGACCGGGGCCGTGTTTCGCCTTTAACACCCACCTCGACACCGTTCCGGCGGGCAGCGGCTGGGCCAGCGATCCCTTCACGCTCACCGAGCGTGACGGACGCCTGTACGGACGCGGCGCCTGCGATGCCAAAGGCCCGCTGGTGGCGATGGTTGAAGCCCTGCGTCTGCTGGCTGCCAACCGTCAGCAGTGGTCCGGCACATTGATGGGGGTGTTCACCGCCGATGAAGAGGTCGCCAGCGAAGGGGCGAAATTCTACGTCCGCGATAATCCACCGGCGATTGATTTCGCGGTGATTGGCGAGCCGACCTCAAATGCCACCTTCTCCGCCCACAAAGGCAGCATACGTCCTCGCGTGCGGGTTAAAGGCGTCACCGCGCATTCCGGTACGCCGGAGCTGGGGGTTAACGCGATTTACCAGTCAGCGCGCCTGTTAGGGTTGATTGAAGAAGCCCACCACCAGCAGGTGCGTTGCCGCTGCCACGATCTGGTCGGCAACGCCAGCCTGACGGTAACCCGCATCCACGGCGGCCATGCGGACAACGTGGTGCCAGACAGCTGTGAGCTGCTGCTTGACCGTCGCATGGTTCCGGGCGAAGACGAAGAGGTCGTCAAAGCCGAACTGCAGCAACTGCTCGACCACGCATACGCACATGCAGGTGTGGAAGCCGAAATTATCGCCTGGCAGCCCACTACCGGCGGCGCGACGCAAACCGACAGCCGCGAAGCCATTGTCGAGCAAAGCCTTGCTGCCTGTCGCCGTCATGGGCAGAGCGAACCCGGCCCGTTTGGTTTTCAGGGGGGATGT
>NZ_PJDK01000085.1:0-20196 GCF_002837615.1 Klebsiella sp. X1-16S-Nf21 | reverse complement strand
CTCGCCCGCCAGGCGAAGGGCCTCCTTCTCCTCCGGTGAAACGACATTCTGCAGGCGCGGGGCCTGCGCACGCATTTCACGGCAAAGCTCAAACAAGTTATCACGCAGATGGTCATTTTCGCTGACTGACATGTAGCCTTTAGCCTTTCGCAACTGCAGATAGGCATCAATATCGATATTGGCATTGATGAGCTCCTGCAAAAGGTGGCGATATTGTCTGTCAACGGTCATCACAGTTCCTCCTCTGTCGTCCTTTACCCTTCTCATGATACGGTTATTTTTTGTGCAAAATGATGCGCCAGGTCAATTATTCCCAAGCCTGTAACACCCTTTACAATGTGACAACCTTACCGCTTTGTAGGATATACACCAAAAACAATGGTATACGATCACAATTAATTTCAAAAAGAAATCAACTCGCGATTATTACCATTAAAAGGCGGAAATAGTGCTGCTAAGATCACACTATACCACAAATGCTATTGCGCGATCGCCAGCCAGAATGCCATAACAAATCATTAATGTAATACGTATAACATTTCATAAAAACAGCGAACGCTGCCCGCGGATCGCTGATAATCTCTCTGCCCGTTTGCAAGGAACTGAAACATGACGCCCGGTAAAAGAAACTACCTCCTGTTGAGTCTTTTCGATTTCCTCTACCTGTTCGCCTGGTCGTCGACCATGGCTTTCTTCGTCATCTGGACCACCCAGCATCTTGGCATCAGCGCCACGAAGACTGGCCTGCTGTACTCGGTCAACGCTTTTATCGCCCTGCTGATGCAACCTTTCTTCGGCTTTATCTCCGACAAGTTCGGCCTGAAAAAACGGCTTATCTGGCTGCTGGTCGCCCTGCTCCTGCCGGTGGGCCCCTTCTTTATCTATGTTTACGCGCCGCTGCTGGTGCACAATTTCTGGTTCGGCGCGCTGCTGGGGGGGATCTATCTGGGGATCATCTTTAACTCCGGCTGCGGGGTGATCGACTCTTACATCGATAAGATTTCCCGTCGCTACCAGTTCGAATACGGTCGGGTGCGGATGTGGGGCTCGTTAGGCTGGGCAGCGGCGGCCTGGATTGTGGGTAAATATATCGACAGCAATCCTAATCTGGCCTTCTGGCTCGCCAGCCTCGCCATCGTCATCGCCGCCATCTGCTTTATGCTGACCAAAATTGAATTAACCGACGCCGATGTGGCGCGAAGCGAATCGCTGAAGGTCTCCCATGCCCTCGAGCTGGCGAAGAATGGTCAGTTCTGGATGCTGCTGCTCTTTACCCTGTTCGTCACGCAAATTTATGACACCTACGATCAGCAGTTTGCCCAGTATTTCTCGCTGCAGTTCCCGACGCCGGAGGAAGGCAACCGCTGGTATGGGATCCTCGCCTCCATTCAGGTGTGCGGCGAAACGCTGTTCTTATGCCTGATGCCGTGGTTTGTTAACCGGACCGGCGCCAAATGGGCGCTGATCATCGCCGGGTTGATCATGTCGGTACGTATTGTCGGGTCAGCCGTGCCCCTCGGTCCGGTGTGGATTGGCGCGGTGAAAATGATGCATGCCCTGGAGAAACCGTTAATTCTGGTATCGGTCTTTAAATTCATCGCTGCCAACTTCGACCACAAGCTCTCTTCGACGGTCTATTTGCTGGTGCTGTTTGTCGCCTCGATCGCCACCGCCATCTACTCTCCGCTGGCAGGCTATCTGTACGATACCATTGGCTTCGCCGATACCTATCTGATCCTCGGAGGTATCGCCGGGCTCTTTACGCTGATCTCCATTTTCACCCTGAAGGATAAGCGCGAGCCGAAAAAGCCCAGCGCCAGGCCTTCCGGGGCCGTTACGCCGGCGCAATAATCCTCTGCCCGGTAGCCACGCCGGGCGCTACACGTTGCGCGCGACTAACGGCTTTTGCAGGAGCGTTTCCAGCACCCGCAGCGGCGAGAGCTGCGGGTGACTCATCGCTTTCACCGGCAACAGAAAGGTCTGCTCAAGCAGATACTGGCCGCGCATCGCGGCGTGCGGGGTCTGATCGGAAAAGCAGATCCAGGTGCTGCCGGCGGCAAAGTCGATCTCCTGCTGCACCCCCTGTCGCTGGTACTCAGGTGTGCTTTTCATCGCATCGTGCAGGGCCAGCATCAGATGATCGTAATGGCTACGCCGACTTTTGGTGATCCCCAGCGCTGCCAGCAGCCAGGCGCCTGACGGCGACCAGGGTTTCAGCCGCGGCAGAAAGCGTGCCGCGAGGGTATCGAAATGCTCCCCTGTCCGCCAGGTTCGCGGTTCGCCGCGGGGATGAATATTGCAAAAGATGCGCAGAATACGATCACCCTTGACCGGGCGCGACGGGAATGCGTCCACATGCAAGCGCGAATCGTCTTTGCGCCAGGAGGTCGTTTCACGCCAGGCGGTAATGGGATGCAGACGCAGACTGGTTTGCGGATGGTGCAGCGACTCGCCATAGCCTGGCAATAACGCGTCGATCAGCTGCAGCGTCATCTGGTGGTAACGCGCCATTAGCCGGGCGATGGCAGCCGTTTTCTGCTTATCCGCCACGCCTCTGAGCATGCGGGTGTCGGGTTGATAGCTGATATTCTTGCGCCGCGGCGCGACCAGCTCAGGGGTCAGCAATGCCTGCTCCGTGGCGGTTAATGAAAACGCCAGCTGCGGCAGATAGAGCACATTTCCCTGCTCAAGGGAGTGTTGGATCTGCGGCGGTTGCGGGGGGATCTCCAGATTACTGAATGGCAGGGTGGCTATCGCCACCGGGGAGCCTGTTGGTGTCATTTCCTTGCCTCTTCTCCTCGCGGTCATCGAGGTATTTAGTAAAGAAATTGTTATCACTTTGTAGATTACAACGTAAATGACGGGCGTTTTTATCAGGAATGGCGGTTTTGACCCGGTGCTGAAGCCCACGCGCTCCTCACCCGAGCGCTTTTTCACCATTAACCGCGACGGAGCTATACTCTTTTTCGCAAAGATCTGTAGAATTCCTGCCCTGACCATTCCAATAATTGAACACTTTTTAAGCTATGAGCAATGTCACGCACCAGCCGAAAATCGGCTTCGTCTCCCTGGGCTGCCCGAAAAATCTCGTGGACTCAGAGCGTATCCTGACCGAACTGCGCACCGAAGGTTATGACGTCGTCCCTACCTACGACAACGCCGATATGGTCATCGTTAACACCTGCGGCTTTATCGATAGCGCTGTGCAGGAATCGCTGGAAGCGATCGGCGAAGCGTTAAAAGAGAACGGCAAGGTGATCGTCACCGGCTGCCTTGGCGCGAAAGAGGATCAGATCCGCGAAGTTCACCCGAAGGTGCTGGAGATCACCGGTCCGCACAGCTATGAGCAGGTGCTGGAGCACGTCCACCACTACTCGCCGAAGCCGAAGCACAACCCGTTCCTCAGCCTGGTGCCGGAACAGGGCGTTAAGCTGACGCCGCGTCACTACGCCTACTTAAAAATTTCTGAAGGCTGCAACCATCGCTGCACCTTCTGCATCATCCCGTCCATGCGTGGCGATCTGGTGAGCCGTCCGATTGGCGAAGTGCTGGCGGAAGCCAAACGCCTCGCTGACGCCGGCGTGAAAGAGCTGCTGGTGATTTCTCAGGACACCTCCGCCTACGGCGTCGATGTCAAGCACCGTACCGGTTTCCACAACGGCATGCCAGTGAAGACCAGCATGGTCAGCCTGTGCGAAGAGCTGGCGAAGCTCGGCATCTGGGTGCGCCTGCATTATGTTTACCCGTATCCGCACGTCGACGATGTGATCCCGCTGATGGCGGAAGGCAAAATTCTGCCGTACCTCGATATTCCGCTGCAGCACGCCAGCCCGCGTATTCTGAAGCTGATGAAGCGTCCTGGCTCTGCAGACCGCCAGCTGGCGCGCATTAAGCAGTGGCGTGAAATTTGCCCGGATCTGACCCTGCGCTCTACCTTTATCGTGGGCTTCCCGGGCGAAACGGAAGAAGATTTCCAGATGCTGCTCGACTTCCTGAAAGAGGCGCGTCTCGACCGCGTCGGCTGCTTCAAGTACAGCCCGGTTGAAGGCGCCACCGCCAACGAACTGGCGGATCAGGTGCCGGAAGAGGTGAAAGAGGAGCGCTGGAACCGCTTTATGCAGCTGCAGCAGCAGATCTCTGCCGAGCGTCTGCAGGAGAAAGTGGGCCGCGAAATCCTGGTGCTGGTGGATGAAGTTGACGAAGAAGGCGCCATTGGCCGCAGCATGGCCGACGCCCCGGAAATCGACGGCGCGGTCTACCTGAACGGCGAAACCCGCGTTAAGCCGGGCGACGTGGTGCGGGTGAAAGTCGAGCATGCCGACGAATACGACCTGTGGGGTACCCGGGTCTAGTCCAGCTTCCCGGATAGCGGCTTATCGCATTCCCCAGCCTACGGGGTCCTCCCGTAGGCTCACCCCCCAGGTCCGCGCAAGCGCAGCGCCGCCGGGCAAGCATTGATTATCTTCCAGGCAGCCCTGTTGCGAGGTTATTTTGCCGGGTGGCGCTACGCTTACCCGGCCTACGGGATCCAGTCCCAATATGTGAATCGCCGCCGGACATGGGGCCGCTGAAACTGCCGGTGCTGGCGGCCTCAACATCGCTGAGACGTTCCCGGAAGGCCGGGGCAGCCCGCAGGGATGCGGGCTGAGGGCCGTGTTTTGCACGGACGCTGCCTCGGCCCGACCCGAAGCCTGCAGGGATAAGTCGAAGGCACCACGCAGTGGCGATGTTGCTGGCCGGAGCCCGGGGGTACAGGGGGCGGCGGCGACTGGCCGCCCCCTGTGCGCTCCCTGCGCCATGCCAGGCATAACGCAGAAGATTAACCGGGAGCGCAATGTGCGCTGAAGCCACAAATAATATAAAGCACCGCACGGCGAAGCTTTCCCTCACCCTAACCCTCTCCCGGAGGGCGAGGGAACCGTCCGGCAGTCGTTTCGCCCCACACCGCTCCCTGCGCTATGAGAGACATAACCCAGAAGATCTGAAGCCACAAATAATATAAAGCACCGCACGGCGAAGCTTTCCCTCACCCTAACCCTCTCCCGGAGGGCGAGGGAACCGTCCGGCAGTCGTTTCGCCCCACACCGCTCCCTGCGCTATGAGAGACATAACCCAGAAGATTAACCGGGAGCGCAATGTGCACTGAAGCCACAAATAATATAAAGCACCGCACGGCGAAGCTTTCCCTCACCCTAACCCTCTCCCGGAGGGCGAGGGAACCGTCCGGCAGTCGTTTCGCCCCACACCGCTCCCTGCGCTATGAGAGACATAACGCAGAAGATTAACCGGGAGCGCAATGTGCGCTGAAGCCACAAATAATATAAAGCACCGCACGGCGGTGCTTTCCCTCACCCTACCCCTTTAACTTCGGATCCAGCGCATCGCGCAGGCCATCGCCCAGCAGATTAAACGCCAGAACGGTCACGAAAATCGCCACCGCCGGAAACAGCGCTACGTGCGGGGACATCACCATATCCGCCCGCGCCTCGTTGAGCATCGCGCCCCACTCTGGCGTGGGCGGCTGCGCGCCGAGGCCGAGAAACGACAGACTGGCCGCCGAAATAATCGATACCCCAATACGCATGGTGAAATAAACCACGATCGATGACACCGTCCCCGGCAGGATGTGGTTGAACAGAATGGTGGCGTCGCTGGCGCCGATGCTGCGCGCCGATTCAATAAAGGTCTGCTGCTTTAACACCAGCGTATTGCCGCGCACCAGACGAGCAAACGCCGGGATCGAGAAGATCGCCACGGCGATGATCACGTTGGCCATCCCGCTGCCCATGACAGCGACCACCGCGATCGCCAGCAGGATCCCCGGAAAGGCGAACAGCACGTCGCAAAGTCGCATAATGAGCCGGTCCCACCAGCCCTCATAGTAGCCGGCCAGCAGCCCAAGCACCGTGCCGATAGCCGCGCCAATCAGCACCGCCAGTACCCCGGCAGCCAGCGAGATCTGCGCCCCGACCAGCACCCGGCTGAAAATATCGCGCCCCAGCGAGTCGACACCGAACCAGTGCACCAGCGAGGGCCCCTCGTTAAGCCGGTCATAATCGAAATAATTTTCCGCATCGTACGGCGCTATCCATGGCGCAACGATGGCTACCGCAATCAGCAACAGCACGAAAATACCAGCGCCCATCGCCACCGGCTGGCGACGAAAGCGCCGCCAGAACTCATGCCATGGGGTATGGATCTCGCCGGGTCTGATAC
Organism: Klebsiella sp. X1-16S-Nf21; assembly: GCF_002837615.1. Taxonomy (NCBI): domain Bacteria; kingdom Pseudomonadati; phylum Pseudomonadota; class Gammaproteobacteria; order Enterobacterales; family Enterobacteriaceae; genus Klebsiella; species Klebsiella sp. X1-16S-Nf21. Next base: position 13,980 of record NZ_PJDK01000085.1, on the reverse strand, counting down.
CCGGCATGGCGTTCAGCGCCGCCTGCCTTCTCCAGTTGAGCAATCGCACCTTACTTATACCTTATAGCCGGGTTAATGGCCGCGTACAGCACATCCACCACTAAATTGATAAGAATAAACTCCAGCGAAAAGAGCAGGACTTCCGCCTGAATTACCGGGTAATCGCGCATCTCTACCGAATCGACCAACAGGCGCCCAAGCCCCGGCCAGTTAAACACCTTTTCCACGACGATCGACCCACCGAGCAGAAAGCCGAACTGCAGCCCCATCATGGTCACCACCGGGATCATCGCATTGCGCAGGCCATGCTTGAGCACCACCCACGTTTCGCTCACCCCTTTCGCCCGCGCGGTACGCATATAGTCTTCATGCAACACATCAACGAACGACGCGCGGGTAAAGCGCGCCATGACCGCCGCTACCGCCGCGCCAAGGGTCAACGATGGCAAAATATAGTGCCGCCAGCTGTCGGCCCCCACCGTCGGCAGCCAGCCCAGCTCAACCGAAAACACCTGCATCAGCAGCATGCCGAGAGCAAAAGCCGGAAACGAAATGCCGCTCACCGCCAGCGCCATTCCCAGACGGTCGGGCCAGCGATTGCGCCACACCGCGGCCGCGATCCCCGCCGCCATCCCGAACAGTACCGCCCAGCTCATGCTGGCCAGCGTCAGCCACAGCGTGGGCATAAAGCGGCTGGCTATTTCACTGGAAACGGGACGCCGCGAGGCCATGGAAATGCCAAAATCGCCGCGCAGCACGTTGGTGATGTAGTGCCAGAACTGGACATGCAGCGGCTGGTCAAGCCCCAGTTGCTGGCGCACCATCGCCACCACCTGGGCATCGGCCTCCGGTCCGGCAATCAGCCGCGCCGGGTCACCGGGCAGCATATGGACGAACAGAAACACCAGTACTGCGACGATAAGCAGGGTGGGGATCAGCCCCAGCAGGCGCTTAATCACATAGTTGAGCATCATACCTCCGCAACCCGCCCCGCGGAAAAACCGCCCCCCGCGCGCTGGCGCCGGAGGGCATCATCCCATCCTTCACGGTGTTAAATCTGCCTGTTCAAAACTAAAGCCAGTATCCGGCTGGATATAGAAACCGGTGAGGTTCTTGCTGTGGGCGGAGACCAGTTTCTCGACCACCAGCGGTACCCACGGCGACTCTTTCCAGATAATATCCTGCGCCTCTTTATAGAGTTTGGTTTTCTCTTGCGGGTCGGTGGTTTTCAGCGCCTCGCTCAGCGCGTTATCCACCTGCGGGTTGCTGTAAAACGCGGTATTAAACAGCGTCGGCGGCCAGTTTTGCGAGGCGAACAGCGGCGACAGCGCCCAGTCGGCTTCACCGGTGGAGGCGGACCAGCCGGTATAGAACATCCGTACCCCGCTCTCTTTCTGCCCTTTACCTTCCACTTCCGCCGCCCGCTGACCAGCGTCCATCGCCGTCACCTGCGCCTTAATCCCCACCTGCGCCAGCTGCTGCTGGGTGAACTGCAGTACTTTCTGCGCGGTGCTGTGATTATGTGATGACCACAGCGTGGTGCTGAAACCGTTAGGGTAGCCAGCCTCTTTCAGCAACTGGCGAGCTTTCGCCGGATCGTAGGGCCAGGCGGTGTAAGTCTGGGCGTAGGCAATCGACGGCGGCACCACCCCGGTCGCCGGGGTGGCGTATCCGGCAAACGCCACCTTGACCAGCGCCTGACGGTTAATCGCATAGTTGATGGCTTCACGCACCTTCGGATTATCGAACGGCTTCTGCGTCACGTTCATGCTGATGTAGCGCTGCATGATCGACGGGCTGGCCACCAGCTCCAGTTTGCTGTTTTTTGCCAGCAGCGGCGCCTGTTCGTAAGGGATCGGGAAAGCAAACTGCGCTTCGCCGGTCTGCAGCATCGCCGCCCGGGTGTTGTTATCCACCACCGGACGCCAGGTGATGGAGTCCAGCTTCGGCAGGCCTGGCTGCCAGTAACCATCGAACTTGCTGACCTTCACGAAATCTGTCTGGTTCCAGGTGTCGAGCTTATACGGCCCGGTACCCACCGGATGGAAGCCAATATCCTTGCCATATTTTTTCAGCGCCGCCGGCGAAATCATCGCCGTCGCCGGATGGGCGAGAATGTTAATAAATGCCGAGAAGGGCTGCTTCAGGGTAATTTTGACCGTGGTCGGATCGACCGCCTCGGTGCTGGCGATATTTTTATACAGGTTATAGCGCTTGAGATGGTTATCCGGGTTACTCGCGCGGTCGAGGTTAGCCTTGACCGCCTCGGCGTTAAAGTCGGTGCCATCCTGGAATTTCACCCCGCTGTGCAGCTTGATGGTGTACACCAGGCCGTCCGGTGACACGGTATAGCTCTCGGCAAGAACATTTTGTAGCTTCATCTCTTTATCAAGGCCGAACAGGCCTTGATAAAAGGACTTCGCCACCGCCTGCGACAGGGTATCGTTGGCATCATAGGGATCGAGCGTCGTAAAGTTAGACCCGACCGCCACGACCACATCTTTGGCGGCAAAGGCAGGGGCGCTCGCCAGGGCCGCCGCGATACTCAGCGCCAGCCACCATTTGCGTGAAACAGGTTGTGTCATCGTATTCTCCTGAAAAGGTGCGTTATGTGTTGTTATGCTCTGCCCAGCACATCGGCGGATTCGCGGGCGACAAAGTGGTCCGGCCCAACCTGCTGCAATGGCACGCTGGCCATCTCCTCGCCCCGCTTATAGATATTGCCCGGGACGTCATCAGACAGCAGGACTCGCTGCGGATGACGGTAGGCCGGGTCGGCCACCGGTACGGCGGCCATTAGCTTACGGGTATAGGGGTGCTGCGGGTTTTCAAACACCGCACGGCGCGGGCCTATTTCGACAATGCGACCGCGATACATCACCGCCACGCGGTGGCTGATGCGCTCCACCACCGCCATATCATGGGAAATAAACAGAAACGCGATACCCATCTCGCGCTGCAGGTCGAGCATCAGATTGATAATCTGCGCCCGAATGGAGACATCCAGGGCCGACACCGACTCATCGGCTATCACCACCTTCGGATTCAGCGCCAGCGCGCGGGCAATGCAGATCCGCTGCCGCTGGCCGCCGGAAAAGGCATGGGGGTAACGCCAGGCATGCTCCGGCTGAAGCCCCACGCGCTTCAGTAGCCAGGAAACCCGCTCACGCGCGGCTTCACCATGCAGCAGGCCATGCACCCGCAGCGGCTCCATGATCGAGTCACCGACCGTCTGACGCGGGTCAAGCGAAGCGTAAGGATCCTGAAAAATAAACTGAATATTACGGCGCAGGGATTGCAGCTTGCTGCCGGAGAGCGTATCAATCCGTTGGCCGTCGAAGGTAATGGTGCCACCCTGGGTTTCGACCAGTCTCAGCAGCGCCCGGCCGGTGGTCGACTTGCCGCAGCCGGACTCTCCCACCAGCGACAGGGTCTCTCCCGGCCAGAGATCAAAACTGATCTTCTCCACCGCATGCACTTCGCGCGTCACGCGATTGAGCAGCCCACCGCGCACCGGAAAACGGGCCACCAGGTCGCGCACCTGCAGGATAGGCTCCCCCGCCGCCACCGTGTCTGGCGTTTCGGTCTCCGCCTGCGGCTGACCGGGAAGCGAAAAACGGCGCGGCAGATCCTGACCCCGCATCTCCCCCAGCCGCGGAACCGCCGCCAGCAGCGACTGAGTATAAGGGTGCTGCGGCGAACGAAAGATCTCCTCAACGCTGCCGGTCTCTACCGCCTCACCGCGATACATCACCAGCACCCGATCGGCGATATCGGCCACGACGCCCATATCGTGGGTAATAAAGATCACCCCCATCGCCATCTCCTTTTGCAGGACGGCAATGAGTTGCAAAATTTGCGCCTGGATGGTGACATCCAGGGCCGTGGTCGGCTCATCGGCTATCAACACCGCCGGCCGGCAGGAGAGCGCCATGGCGATCATCACCCGCTGGCGCATGCCGCCGGAGAGCTGGTGCGGATAGCGTGAGAGCATCTCTTCCGCCTGGGGAATACGCACCTGGTCGAGCATCTTTTTCGCCGCGCGCAGCGCCTCTTCGCGCCCCAGCCCCTGGTGCAGGCGCAGGGATTCGGCGATTTGTTCGCCGATGGTAAAAACCGGATTCAGCGAGGTCATCGGCTCCTGAAAAATCATGGCCAGATCCGCGCCGCGCACCCGGCGCATCTCGGCGTCCGTTTGCTCATTGAGCGCGATCACCTGCCGGTTACGCCGCCGCAGCCACAGCCCCTCGCTGCTCACTTCGCTGCTGGCGGCGTCAAGCAAACGCATCAGCGCCAGCGCGGTCACCGATTTTCCCGAACCGGACTCACCCACTATCGCCAGCGTCTCGCCGCGACGCAGGCTGAAGGATAGCTGACGCACGGCCTGCACCTCTGGCGCATCCTGTTGGCGAAAGGCCACGTTCAGGTTGCGCACTACCAGCACTTCGCAGGTATCGGTTTCGTGAGTTTGCGACACTCTCCCTCTCCCTTCTTCTATTCGCGATAAATGCCAATGGTCGGCGTATCGCCGGCATAGCACCAGGCGCGGTACATGCCTTCACTGTTAAACGGTAAAACGACGTTACCTTCGCGATCGACGGCAATCAGCCCGCCGCTACCGCCGAGAGCCGGCAGTTTCTCCATCACCACCCGCTCGCAGGCGGTGTAGAGACTCAACTGACCATACTCCATTAAGGCGGCGATATCGTAGGCCGCCAGGGTGCGCATAAAGACTTCGCCGGTGCCGGTGCAGGAGACCGCCACGCTGGCATTGTTGGCATAGCATCCCGCGCCCGGCAGCGGGCTGTCGCCGACGCGTCCGGGCAATTTGTTGGTCATGCCGCCGGTGGAGGTTGCCGCCGCCAGATTGCCAGCCAGGTCGAGCGCCACCGCGCCGACGGTGCCCATTTTCTGGCGTTCATCGAGCGGGGCGGCGTGGTGGTCGAGGATAATCTCCCCGCCCGCTTTCGCCTCCTGCAGCTGCAGCAGGCGCTCGGGCGTGGAGAAGAGATCGTTTTCCACGCGTTCCATCCCCCGGGAGAAGGCGAAATTTTCCGCGCCCTCGCCAATCAGCAGCACGTGCGGGCTCTCCTCCAGTACCAGACGCGCCGCCAGCACCGGATTACGCAAATGTTTGACCCCGGCCACCGCGCCCGCCTGCAGGCTGTAGCCATCCATTACGCAGGCGTCCAGCTCATGGGTTTGATCGTGGGTAAATACCGCGCCCATCCCGGCGTTAAACAGCGGGCACTCTTCCAGCAGCCGAACGGCCTCGGTCACGGTATCCAGCGCACTGGCGCCCGCAGCCAACATCTTCTACCCGCTTTCGACGATAGTCGACAGCGCCGCCACATACTCTCGCTCCCGCTCCGGCGTCATCTGCGCGCGAGAAATCGCCCCTGCGCCGCCGTGAATTGCTATAACCGCCTTGCCCATTTCGCCAGTCCTTAACGATGAAGTGGATCGCCCCTGCCCCGTCGTACCGCGGCGCGGCGCCGGTCACGTCAGGAATAAGGGTATTGATATCATTATATTGCTGAATGTCTTATACAATTTTTGAATATAGAAAGAGCGGCGGGCGATGTAAAGCCTCGTACCCAGGTGGCATACAGCCCGCGCCGCTTTTCTGCCATAATAGGCGTTTTCGCTGTTTTGCCCGCAGGAGTGACCCATGGATTTTACCGCCGGACTGATGCCGCTCGACACAGCCCTCGCCCAGATGCTCGATCGTATTACGCCGCTGAACGCGACGGAAACTGTACCGCTGTTGCAGGCCTTCTCGCGTGTGACCGCCCATGACATCGTCTCCCCGCTGGATGTGCCCGGCTTTGATAACGCCGCGATGGATGGCTATGCCGTCCGGCTAAGCGACCTTCGCGACGGCGCGGCGCTGCCGGTCGCCGGTAAGGCCTTTGCCGGCCAACCGTTTCACGAGACCTGGCCCACCGGCACCTGTATCCGCATCATGACCGGCGCGCCGGTCCCTGCGGGCTGCGACGCGGTGGTCATGCAGGAAGAGACCGAACAGACCGACGCCGGCGTGCGCTTTACCGCGCCGGTGAAAGCCGGGCAGCACATTCGCCGTCGCGGAGAAGATATCGCTCACGGCGCGGTGGTCTTCCCGGCGGGGACGCCCCTGACGGTGGCCGAGCTGCCGGTGCTGGCCTCGCTGGGCATTGCCGAGGTCGAGGTGGTGCGCAAGGTACGCGTCGCGGTCTTCTCAACCGGCGATGAGCTGCAGCTGCCGGGTCAACCGCTCGGCGACGGCCAGATTTACGATACCAACCGCCTGGCGGTGCACCTGATGCTGCAGCAGCTGGGCTACGAGGTCATTAACCTCGGCATTATTCCTGACGACCCGGCGAAGCTGCGTGACGCGTTTATCGCCGCCGACCAGCAGGCCGACGTGGTCATCAGCTCCGGTGGCGTCTCGGTGGGCGAAGCCGACTACACCAAAACCATTCTTGAAGAGCTGGGGGAGATCGGCTTCTGGAAACTGGCGATCAAGCCGGGGAAACCCTTCGCCTTCGGCAAGCTCAGCAGCAGCTGGTTCTGCGGCCTGCCGGGTAACCCGGTTTCCGCCACCGTCACCTTCTGTCAGCTGGTGCAGCCGCTGCTGGCGAAACTCTCGGGCAAGCACGGCCCGCTTCAGGCAACCCGCCTGCGGGTACGCGCCGCCACGCGACTGAAGAAGTCGCCGGGTCGTCTCGACTTCCAGCGCGGTATTCTGCAGCGCAACCCCGACGGCGAGCTGGTGGTGACCACCACCGGCCATCAGGGCTCGCACATTTTCAGCTCATTCAGCCTCGGTAACTGCTTTATCGTACTGGAGCGCGAACGCGGCCACGTCGAAGCGGGCGAATGGGTCGAAGTCGAGCCCTTTAATCATCTGTTTGGGGGGCTGTAATGGCCGTTGAGCTGAGCGACGAGGAGATGCTGCGCTATAACCGGCAGATCGTCTTGCGCGGTTTTGATTTCGACGGTCAGGAGCGACTAAAAGCCGCTCGCGTACTGGTGGTCGGCCTCGGCGGGCTCGGCTGCGCCGCCGCTCAATATCTGGCGGCGGCCGGCGTGGGTCAGCTCACCCTGCTCGATTTCGACACCGTCTCGCTGTCCAACCTCCAGCGCCAGACGCTGCACAGCGACGCGACCATCGGCCAACCGAAGGTGGATTCTGCCCGCGAGGCGCTGGCGCGCATTAACCCGCACGTCCGGCTGGTCCCGCTCAATGCCTTGCTGGATGAGACCGCGCTGGCGGGGCAGATTGCCGATCACGATCTGGTGCTGGACTGCACCGACAACGTCGCCATTCGTAACCAGCTCAACGCCGGCTGTTTCCAGCACACCACCCCGCTGGTCTCCGGGGCAGCGATCCGCATGGAGGGGCAAATCAGCGTCTTCACGTATCAGGATGGCGAACCCTGCTACCGCTGCCTGAGCCGTCTGTTCGGCGAAAATGCCCTCACCTGCGTCGAAGCCGGGGTAATGGCCCCGCTGGTGGGCACCATCGGTTCACTGCAGGCGATGGAGGCCATTAAACTGCTGACCGGCTACGGCACCCCTGCCAGCGGAAAAATCGTGATGTACGACGCCATGACCTGCCAGTTTCGTGAAATGAAGCTGATGCGTCATCCGCAGTGCGAGGTATGCGGCTCGCACTAACCCCCACACCGGCGACGAGGGTCGTCGGTGGTTTTGTGACCTCTCTCGTTTTTTTATCCCCAGGGGCTTAGCCCCATCCCGCTTGTTGATTTACGTCAATATAACTTTCATTCGAAAGTGTTTTTATATTCATACGCAAACAAGAGGATAAGCCATGATCTTCAACATCCAGCGCTACTCCACCCATGACGGCCCAGGGATCCGTACCGTCGTCTTCCTGAAAGGCTGCTCGCTGGGCTGCCGCTGGTGCCAGAACCCGGAAAGCCGCGCCCGCAGCGAAGATCTGCTGTATGACTCGCGGCTGTGCCTGGCCGGCTGCGATCTGTGCCAGCGGGCGGCGCCGGAGGTTATCACCCGTACCCTCGATGGTTTGATCATTGATCGGCAAAACGTTAACGACAAGCATATTACTGCGCTGCGTGACTGCTGCCCCACCACCGCGCTAACGGTCTGCGGCGAGGAGAAAAACGTCGAAGCGATCATGGCGACGGTGCTGCGTGATAAACCGTTCTACGATCGCAGCGGCGGCGGCATCACCCTTTCCGGCGGCGAACCCTTTATGAACCCGACGCTGGCGCAGGCGCTTTTCGAAGCCAGCCATCAGGCAGGTATTCACACCGCCGTGGAAACCTGCCTGCACGTGCCGTGGAAATACATTGAACCGGCTTTACCCTTTGTCGACCTGTTTCTCGCCGACCTGAAACACGTCGACGAGGCCGTTTTCCAGCAGTGGACCGACGGCAGCGCCCGCCGGGTGCTGGATAACCTGCAGCGACTGGCGCAGGCAGGGAAAAAAATGATTATTCGCGTGCCGCTGATCCAGGGATTCAACGCCAGTGAAGCCGACATTGCCGCGATCACCGATTTTGCCGCCGACCGCCTGCAGGTCAGCGAGATCCATTTCCTGCCGTACCACACGCTGGGAATGAACAAATACCAGTTACTCAGTCAGCCCTACACCGCACCGGACAAACCGCTGGATGCTCCTGAGCTGCTCGCCTTCGCGCAGGATTATGCGCGGAGCAAGGGGCTAACGGCGATCTTACGAGGATAACCTTATGACGACTCTCAAACTCAATACCCTCAGCGCCCGCATCCAGGCCCATAAAATGGCGCTGGTGCATATTGTCAAACCGCCGGTCTGTACCGAACGCGCCCGCCACTACACCGAGATGTATCAGCAGCATCTTGATAAGCCAATCCCGGTACGTCGCGCCCTGGCGCTGGCGCATCACCTTGCCGAGCGCACCATCTGGATCAAGCACGACGAACTGATCGTCGGCAACCAGGCCAGCGAAGTGCGCGCCGCGCCGATTTTCCCGGAATACACCGTCAGCTGGATTGAGAAAGAGATCGACGATCTTGCCGACCGCCCCGGCGCCGGCTTCTCGGTCAGCGAAGAGAACAAACGCGTGCTGCATGAAGTGTGCCCATGGTGGCGCGGGCAGACCGTACAGGACCGCTGCTACGGTATGTTTACCGATGAGCAAAAAGCGCTGCTCGCCACCGGCATTATTAAGGCGGAAGGCAATATGACCTCCGGTGACGCTCACCTGGCGGTCAACTACCCGCTGCTGCTGGAGAAAGGCCTCGACGGTATGCGCGCCAAGGTCGCCGAACGCCGGTCGCGCATTAACCTGACGGTACTGGAAGACCTGCACGGCGAGCAGTTCCTGAAAGCGATTGATATCGTTCTGGAAGCGGTCAGCGACCACAGCAAACGCTTCGCCGCGCTGGCGCGCGAGATGGCGACAGCAGAATCCCGTGAATCACGCCGCCACGAACTGCTGACGATAGCCGAAAACTGCGACATCATCGCCCATGAGCCGCCGAAAACCTTCTGGCAGGCGCTGCAGTTGTGCTACTTCATTCAGCTGATCCTGCAGATTGAATCCAATGGCCACTCGGTCTCCTTTGGCCGTATGGACCAGTACCTCTATCCGTACTACCGTCGCGACGTTGAACTGCAGCAGTCGCTGGATCGCGAACAGGCCATTGAGCTGCTGCACAGCTGCTGGCTGAAGCTGCTGGAGGTCAACAAAATTCGCTCCGGCTCGCACTCCAAGGCCTCTGCCGGCAGCCCGCTGTACCAGAACGTCACCATTGGCGGCCAGAACCTGGTCGACGGCCAGCCGCAGGACGCCGTCAACCCGCTGTCGTATGCCATCCTGGAATCCTGTGGTCGTCTGCGCTCTACCCAGCCGAACCTCAGCGTGCGTTACCATGCCGGGATGAGCAACGACTTCCTCGACGCCTGCGTCCAGGTGATCCGCTGCGGCTTCGGCATGCCGGCGTTTAATAACGACGAAATCGTCATCCCGGAATTTATCAAACTCGGCATCGAGCCGCAGGACGCCTACGATTACGCCGCCATCGGCTGCATCGAAACCGCGGTTGGCGGCAAATGGGGCTACCGCTGCACCGGCATGAGCTTTATCAACTTCGCGCGGGTGATGCTGGCGACGCTGGAAGGTGGCCGCGATGCCACCAGCGGTCAGGTATTCCTGCCCCAGGAGCATGCCCTGTCGAAAGGCAACTTCGCTAATTTCGACCAGGTGCTGGCAGACTGGGATAACCAGATCCGCTACTACACCCGTAAATCCATTGAGATTGAGTACGTGGTCGATACCATGCTGGAGGAAAACGTCCACGATATTCTCTGTTCGGCGCTGGTGGATGACTGTATCGAACGGGCGAAAAGCATCAAGCAAGGCGGCGCGAAATATGACTGGGTTTCCGGCCTGCAGGTGGGTATCGCCAACCTCGGCAACAGCCTGGCGGCGGTGAAAAAACTGGTCTTCGATCAGGGCGCCATCGGCCAGCAGGAACTGGCGAAGGCGCTGGCGGAAGATTTCGACGGTCTGACCCACGAGCAACTGCGCCAGCGGTTGATCAACGGCGCGCCGAAGTACGGTAACGATGATGACAGCGTCGACGAGTTGCTGGCGCGGGCCTACCAGACCTATATCGACGAGCTGAAGCAGTATCACAACCCGCGCTATGGCCGCGGCCCAATCGGCGGCAACTATTACGCTGGCACGTCGTCTATCTCCGCCAACGTTCCGTTCGGCGCCCAGACGATGGCGACACCGGATGGCCGTAAAGCGCACACCCCGCTGGCGGAAGGGGCCAGCCCGGCCTCCGGTACCGACCATCTGGGGCCGACAGCGGTCATCAGTTCGGTGGGCAAACTCCCCACCGGCGCGATCCTCGGCGGCGTGCTGCTTAACCAGAAGCTGAATCCGTCCACGCTGGAGAATGAGTCCGACAAGCAGAAGCTGATGGTGCTGCTGCGCACCTTCTTCGAGGTGCACAAAGGCTGGCATATCCAGTACAACATCGTATCCCGCGACACGCTGCTGGAGGCGAAGAAACACCCTGACCAGTACCGCGATTTAGTGGTCCGCGTCGCCGGATACTCGGCGTTCTTCACCGCCCTGTCGCCGGATACCCAGGACGATATCATCGCCCGAACCGAACATACGCTGTAACCCTTCGTGCCCGCTGGCGCTATGCTTAGCGGGCCTACCCTGTTCTGCAGGCCGGGTAAGGCAACGTTGCCACCCGGCATTTTCTGCGCTGAGTGAACTTTCATTCGAAATAAATTTGTGCTCCCCATCACATTGTAATTAGAATGTTACTGGTCGAAGTTAAGCCAGGAGCATCCCCTTATGACCGTTAAAGTTATCGTCACCGATATGGACGGAACTTTTCTCAATGACGCCAAAACCTACGATCGCTCACGGTTTCTGGCGCAATTCGCCCAGCTGCAGCAGCGCGGCATTGAATTTGTTGTCGCCAGCGGCAACCAGTACTATCAGTTGATCTCCTTCTTCCCGGAGATCCGCGAGCAGATTTCGTTCGTCGCCGAAAACGGCGCGCTGGTCTTTGAGCATGGCAAGCAGCTGTTCCACGGCGAACTGACCCGCCACGAATCACAGGTGGTGATTGGCGAATTGCTCAAAGATCCGCAGCTCAACTTTGTCGCCTGCGGCCTGCAGAGCGCGTATGTGAGCGATAAAGCTCCGGATGCCTTCGTCGACCTGATGTCAAAGCACTACCACCGTCTGCAGCGGGTAAGCGATTACCATCGCATCGACGACACGCTGTTCAAATTCTCCCTCAACCTGCCGGACAGCGAGATCCCACAGCTGATCGATAAACTGCACGTGTCGCTCGACGGGATCATGAAGCCGGTCACCAGCGGCTTTGGCTTTGTCGATTTGATTATCCCCGGCCTGCATAAAGCCAACGGCATCAGCCGCCTGCTCAAACGCTGGAACCTTTCGCCCCAGCAGTGCGTGGCCATCGGCGACAGCGGCAACGACGCCGAAATGCTGAAGCTGGTGAAATACGCTTTCGCCATGGGTAACGCCGCCGACACCATCAAGGCTATCGCCGGCTATGCCACTGACGATAATAACCATGACGGCGCGCTGAACGTCATTCAGGCCGTCCTCGATAATACCGCTCCCTTCAACGCGTGACCCTTCGCCGGGGCATCGCGCCCCGGTTTTTCCATTTTGTGCGCCGTAGCAAGATTTTAAACTTGCATTAACTCCATTTTAACTTAAATTAACGTTTGTAAGATTTAACACTTTCGAATGAAAGATACAGCGAGGTTATTATGGCTGCTCTCCCGACCCACGAAACATTACCTGCCGACCACAAAGCGGCAATTCGCCAGATGAAACAGGCCTTACGGGCACAAATTGGCGATGTCCAGGCAGTGTTCGATAAACTCTCGGCGCGTATCAGCGAGCGCCTGGACGAGATTAATGCCCTGAAAGCCACAGGCCAGGAGGTCTGGCCGACGATCCCGTTCAGCGATATCGCCGAAGGAAAAGTGAGCGATGAGCAGCGCGCGGCGATTAAGCGCCGGGGCTGCGCAGTGATCAAAGGACACTACCCGCGCGAACAGGCGCTGGCCTGGGACAACGCGATGCTGGAATACCTCGATCTGAACCATTTCGATGATGTTTACAAAGGACCTGGCGACAGCTTCTTCGGTTCGCTGGAGGCTTCGCGTCCGGAAATCTATCCGATCTACTGGTCCCCCTCGCAAATGCAGGCGCGACAGAGTGATGAAATGGCGGCGGTGCAATCCTTCCTCAATCGCCTGTGGCGCTTTGAACAGAATGGCAAGCGCTGGTTCGATCCGGATGTCAGCGTGATTTACCCTGACCGTATCCGCCGCCGCCCGCCGGGAACCACGTCAAAGGGGCTGGGGGCGCATACCGATTCCGGCGCGCTGGAGCGCTGGCTGCTTCCCGCCTATCAGCAGGTTTTCGCCAACGTTTTTAATGGCAATATCGACGCCTACGATCCGTGGGACGCCGCGCACCGTACCGAAGTGGAAGAGTACACCGTCGACAACACCACCAAATGCTCGGTGTTCCGCACCTTCCAGGGCTGGACCGCGCTGTCGGACATGATCCCGGGTCAGGGGCTGCTACACGTGGTGCCGATCCCGGAGGCGATGGCTTATGTGCTGCTGCGCCCCCTGCTCGACGATGTGCCGGAAGATGAGCTGTGCGGCGTCGCGCCGGGCAGAGTGCTGCCGATCTCTGAGCAGTGGCACCCGCTCTTAATTAAAGCGTTAAGCTCGATTCCGGCGCTGAACGCTGGCGATTCCGTCTGGTGGCACTGCGATGTTATTCACTCAGTGGCGCCGGTGGAAAATCAACAGGGCTGGGGCAACGTGATGTACATCCCGGCCGCGCCGATGTGCGAAAAGAACCTCGCCTACGCGCAGAAAGTGAAAATTGCTCTGGAAAAAGGGGCCTCGCCGGGGGATTTCCCGCGCGAGGACTATGAGGCCAGCTGGCAGGGGCGCTTCACCCTGGAAGATCTGAATATTCACGGGAAACGGGCGCTGGGTATCCCGGTTTAATCGTCATACAGCCCCTGCGGCTCCACGGCGGTATGGCCTTTGCCCGGCCGGATCCGCCGTACCGAATCACGTACCACCAGCGTGCCGTGCAACAGTAGCGAGCCGTGCGGCGCCTCCGGGCGCAGCAGGCGCTGCTGCAGGAGATGCACCGCCTCGCTGCCCAGCTCATCTCGCGGCACATGCACCGCGGTCAGCGGCACCTCCTGAATCGCCGCCAGATTAAACCCGTCGATACTCATAACCGAAACATCCTGCGGCACCCGCAGGCCTCGTTTTTGCAGGGCGCTGACGGTGCCGGCGGCCATAAAATCACCGCCCACCAGGAAGGCGGTGGGCATCGGGCGCCCCTGTAAAGCGTCAAGCCAGGCCCCTACCTGCTCTTCCGTCTCTCTGGCGCTAAAGTTGGCGACGCTGATGAGATCCCG
>NZ_PJDK01000084.1:0-21092 GCF_002837615.1 Klebsiella sp. X1-16S-Nf21 | reverse complement strand
TGCTGTCGAACATCCCGGAGGCCGGGCTGGCGCTCACCGCCCTGGAGAGCCTGCTGGCCCACCACGACCCGGCGCAGCTGGCGGTGATTGCCGCGAAGCTCCACTGCGCGCCGGACGTCCACGCCATTAAGGAGGCGCTGGCGCTGGCCCTGCCGTCGGTGCAGGGGCAGATGGAGAGCCTCGCGGTGGACATGGGCTACTCCGCCGGGGTGCTGGCCATCTTCTATAAGGTGGCCATCGGCTCGGGCATCGCGCCGCTGGTCATCTTTATGGGCGTTGGGGCAATGACCGATTTCGGCCCGCTGCTGGCCAACCCGCGCACCCTGCTGCTGGGGGCGGCGGCGCAGTTCGGGATCTTCGCCACCGTGCTCGGGGCGCTGACACTGAACTACTTCGGCATCATCAGCTTCACCCTGCCGCAGGCGGCGGCCATCGGCATCATCGGCGGCGCCGACGGCCCGACGGCGATTTACCTGTCGGGCAAGCTGGCGCCGGAGCTGCTGGGGGCCATCGCGGTGGCGGCCTACTCCTATATGGCGCTGGTGCCGCTGATCCAGCCGCCGATCATGAAGGCGCTGACCACGGATAAGGAGCGGAAGATCCGCATGGTGCAGCTGCGCACGGTGAGTAAGCGGGAGAAGATCCTCTTCCCGGCGGTGCTGTTACTGCTGGTGGCGCTCCTGCTGCCGGACGCCGCGCCGCTGCTGGGGATGTTCTGCTTCGGCAACCTGATGCGCGAGAGCGGCGTGGTGGAGCGGCTGAGCGATACGGTGCAGAACGCGCTGATCAACATCGTGACCATCTTCCTCGGACTGTCGGTGGGGGCCAAGCTGGTGGCGGACAAGTTCCTGCAGCCGCAGACGCTGGGGATCCTGGTGCTGGGGGTGATCGCCTTCTGCGTGGGCACCGCCGCCGGGGTGCTGATGGCGAAGCTGCTGAACAGGTTCAGTAAGAACCCGATCAACCCGCTGATCGGCTCGGCGGGGGTGTCGGCGGTGCCGATGGCGGCGCGGGTGTCGAACAAGGTGGGTCTGGAAGCGGACGGGCAGAACTTCCTGCTGATGCACGCCATGGGCCCGAACGTGGCCGGGGTGATCGGCTCGGCGATCGCCGCCGGGGTGATGCTCAAGTACGTGCTGGCGATGTAGGCCAGCGTTCTTCCCGGAGGTGTGGCTGTCGCCCCGCCTCCGGGCTGATTTGATACCCACTCCTGGCATGACGGGGCCGGGCACATGTCTGAAATTTTCTGTTCTGTGCTCCACCTGTCGGCGCCGGGGGCGCAAAACGGGGAGAATAACAATTTAATGTCTATCTACCCAATGTATACCCGAAAAATCACCCACTGGTTTGCCCGGCGATCGTTTCAGAATCGCATCTTCCTGCTGATCTTATTTACCTCGACTACCGTCATGCTGGCGATGTCATGGTATCTGACAGACATTACCGAGGAGCGTCTGCATTATCAGGTCGGGCAACGGGCGCTGATTCAGGCGATGCAGATTTCGGCGATGCCGGAGCTGGTGGAGGCGGTACAGAAACGCGACCTCGCCAGAATCAAAGCCCTTATCGACCCCATGCGTTCGTTCTCCGACGCCACCTACATCACCGTCGGTGATGCCAGCGGCCAGCGCCTCTATCACGTCAATCCTGATGAAATCGGCAAATCGATGGAGGGCGGCGATAGTGATGAGGCATTGATAAACGCCAAAAGCTACGTGTCAGTGCGCAAAGGCTCGCTGGGATCCTCGTTGCGTGGTAAATCGCCGATTCAGGACGCGACCGGCAAAGTGATCGGCATTGTGTCGGTAGGCTATACCATCGAGCAACTGGAGAACTGGCTCAGCCTGCAGATAAGCTCGCTGCTGATCCCGATGGCCATCATGTTACTGCTCCTGCTCTATTGCGCCCGCCGCTTCTCACTGCATATCAAAAAGCAGATGCTCAATATGGAACCCCAGCAGCTGTCACAGCTGTTGATCCAGCAAAGCGTGCTGTTTGAATCGGTGTTCGAAGGGCTTATCGCCATCGACTCCGGTTATAAAATCACTGCGATTAATCAGACTGCCCGCCGCCTGCTCAATTTGAGCCAACCGGAAACCACGCTTATCGGCAAAGGGATCAACAACGTTATCTCGCAGGAGACCTTTTTCTACGATGCGCCACAGGCCAATAAAAAAGACGAAATCGTCACCTTCAATCAGATCAAAGTGATCGCCAGCCGGATGGCGGTGATCTTAAACAATGAGCCACAGGGTTGGGTGATCAGCTTTCGCAGCAAAGACGATATCAACACCCTTAGCCTGCAGCTTAGCCAGGTGCAACAGTATGCGGATAACCTGCGCGCCGTGCAGCATGAGCATCGCAATCTGATCTCCACTATCGCTGGCCTGCTGTTTCTTAAACGCTACGATCATGCGCTGGATCTGATCCAACAGCAGTCGGAAAGTCACCAGAAGGTGATCGATTTTATCGCGCGGAATTTCCAGGATAACCATCTGGCCGGACTGTTGATCGGCAAGTATTACCGGGCCAAAGAGCTCGGTCTGGAGCTGGTATTCGATCCGGCCTGCTTCGTTGACAGATTACCCACCGCCCTTTCTCACAATGAATGGATCTCGATCGTGGGGAATCTGCTTGATAACGCCTACAATGCCAGCCTGCGTCAGCCGCAGGGGTCAAGGCAGATAGAATGCCTGATCAACAGCGACGGTCACGAAGTGATCATTGAGATCGCCGACCAGGGATGCGGCATTGACGAGACGCTGCGCGATCGGATCTTCGAGCGCGGCGTCACCAGCAGCGCCAGCAAAGATCATGGTATCGGACTCTGGCTGGTACGCAGCTATGTGGAACAGGCAGGCGGCAGTATTGTCGTCGAAAATAATATTCCTTTTGGCACCATCTTTACGCTTTATATCCCCCTGACCCGAGAAGAACATCATGGATAGCATCACTACTCTTATCGTTGAAGACGAACCTATGCTGGCGGAGATCCTGGTGGATAACATTAAACAGTTTCCCCAGTTCGACGTCATTGGCATTGCGGATAAGCTTGAGAGCGCCAGGAAACAGCTCAGACTGTATCAACCGCAGCTGATCCTGCTGGATAATTTTTTACCCGACGGCAAAGGTATCGATCTGATACGCCATGCTGTCAGTACGCATTACAAGGGACGGATTATCTTTATTACTGCAGATAATCATATGGATACCATTAGCGAAGCGCTGCGTCTTGGGGTGTTCGATTACCTGATTAAGCCGGTGCACTATCAGCGCCTGCAGCACACACTGGAGCGCTTTGCCCGCTATCGTAGCTCGCTGCGCTCCAGCGAACAGGCCAGCCAGATCCATGTCGATGCACTGTTTAATATTCAGGCCCGGGAGCAAACGGAACCCGCCAGCGCACCACTGCGCGGGATCGATGAAAGCACCTTTCAGCGCGTGCTCCAGCTGTTTGCCGACCCGTCGGTGGTGCATACCGCCGACTCGCTGGCCCGTATCCTCGGCAGCAGCAAAACCACCGCCCGCCGTTATCTGGAACAAGGGGTGAAGAACGACTTTCTGGAAGCGGAAATCAGCTACGGCAAGGTTGGCCGACCGGAGCGCATTTATCACGGCAAGCAGGCCTATCCTGAGCAGAGATAAAACGCTTACGCCAGGGTGTAGCTGACCACCAGCTGCCCCTTCTTTATTTTAATCTGGCTGACGACGACGTCGCCCAGCTCCGCCAGACGGGCGACGTGGGTGCCACCGCAGGGATAAGCGGGCAGTTCGCCGAAGCCCACCTGGCGCAAGCCATCAGCGAACGTCACCTGACGCGGTAAGTCCTGCGCCTGCCAGGCCTTCACCGGCGCCAGTAGCGCACTGGCGTCCGGCAGCGCGGCATTGTTCCTGCTGGTAAAGGTTATCCGCCCTTCGCCGGGCCAGTGGTGCGCTTTCACCGGTTGCCAGCCAAGCTGTTCGCCCGCCAGGCCAAGCAGGTGGCCGGCAGAATGCAGACGGGCATGCAGCTGTCTCGCGGAGGCATCAATTTTCATCTCCACGTCACCGAGGGGAAGCGCTTGCGACAGGATATGCAGCACGCTGTCGCCGCGCACAATAACCGTCTCAACCGCCTGCCCGGCGATCCAGCCGCGGTCTGCCGGTTGACCGCCTCCTTGCGGGTGAAACAGCGTCCGATCCAGTTCGATGGCGTAACGGCCATCCGCTTCTGTAGTGCAGGCGGTGATCTGGGCGCGCCCGTCGGTAGCATCGCTGGTGTAATAAACTCGTTCAGTCATGGTGATTCTCCTCTCTGTCCGACCAGTATATTGATAATATCGACAGCGATAATCCCACCACCCGCCAATGCACTTTTGCCCCGGGAGCACAAATGAATCTGAACCTCCTGCCGGACCTCGCCCTCTTCGTCCAGATTGTCGACCAGGGCAGCTTTTCCGCCGTCGCCCGCCAGAGCGGACTGACGCCCTCCGCCGTGAGCCGCAGCGTGTCGCGACTGGAGCGGGAGATGGGCAGCAAGCTGCTGCATCGAACCACCCGCAAGTTGCGACTGAGCGATGCCGGGGAAACGGTGTATCAGCATGCCCAGCAGATGCTGGAAGCGGCGCGGCAGGCGATAGATTCCGCCAGCAGTCGCCAAACGGTCGCTCAGGGAAAGCTGACGCTCAGCGTACCGAAAGCCGTCGGCCGCTTTGTGATCCACCCGCTGATGATGGCGTTTTTCCATCGCTACCCGCAGGTGGATGTCTGCCTGCGGCTGGAAGATCGCCCTCTGGATTTTATCGATGACGGTATTGATTTGGCGCTGCGCATCACCGATACCCCTTCCCCTGGTCTGCATGGTAAACCGCTGATGCCAATCAGGCACGTTATCTGCGCCACTGAGCCCTATTTACAGCAGCACGGTACGCCGTATACGCCGCAGGATCTGCGCGCGCATTGCTGCATTAGTCTTGGCGAAACGCCCGCCGACGCGCGCTGGAAGTTCCGCCGGGAAGGGAAAAGCGAAACAGTGCAAACCTACGGGCGGTACGCCGCCAACCATACCGCCGTACGCCTCGACGCGGTTAAGCAGCATCTGGGCATTGGCAGCCTGCCGCTGTTTACCGCTCGCGAGGCGCTGGCGAAGGGCGATATCGTGCAGGTGCTGCCCGAGTGGGAATTCATCAGCAGCTACTCCGGCGACCTGTGGCTGCTGTGGGCGGGAGATAAGCATATGCCCGCCAGGATGCGGGTGATGATTGATTATCTCAGCGAGACGGTGCCGACGTTGAACGCAGGCAGCACAGAGCCAGCGAAATAATTGCAAACCACGGAATGATAATCCCCAACACAAACCAGATCCCGGAGCGGCCGATATCATGCATTCGCCGGCAGCCAACAGCCAGCAAGGGGAGCGCCATCAGCAGCAGCCAGAGCGCGGCAAAGGGAATGACAACAAAACTGAGGATGCCGTATTGAGGGTTAACGCTGGTTGCCAGACACCAGGCCGCCAGCGGCGCGGTGGCGATCAATACATTGATGAGAAAAAACGTCCAGAACTGCTGCCGGCTGGCGCGGCCGCTAAAATTAAAGGTCTCTTTCCAGCCGCTCAAATACGCCTGTCCACAGGTCATTGCCTCTCTCCATGAGAATAACGTGAATAGCTGCAGGCCAGGTTGATAGACCCGACCCGCGCAATAAAAGGCAGATTAAATGATTATTCAGCGGCGATTCATGTGCTGGCACAAAAAAGCGGATTTTGGCAGGAAAGAATGGCTGGCAGCGAACAGGCCGCCAGCACGGGGTGAAATCAATTAATGACTATTAGTTAATTGATTTTTATTATAATTAATAAGCCCACCGGCTTTAATAATCTCTTGCTCAGCGGCGGTTAACGTCTCCATATACAGGCTAATCTGCTGAATCGGCTTTTTATCACTGAGGACAAAGGCGGTGATATCGTTCAGGTCGCCAGCCAGCGCACTTTTTATCGCTGGAATATAGATAAAGTCGCCGACCTCAAAGTCAGGTACCTGTTTCATCTGCAGCGGCAGCATCCCCCAGTTAATGACATTGGAGCGATAGCGCTTGGTTGCATACTCCTGGCAAATATTAGCCAACCCACCCAGCACCCGCTGGCAGCTCGCGGCCTGCTCGCGCGCCGATCCATCGCCGGGTTTGACCGCATAGACCATGCTGCCAATCTCCGTCTGCTCAACGGTAATATGTTCCTGGCCAGGCAGCAGTCGCAGTCGTGAAAAAATATTTTCCAGCTGCGGATAACCGCGATAGAGATCCTCACCGTTAACGCGCTGTTGCTCCATTGCGGCGATGGCTTTACTCCGCCCGACATATTCCGGATCGCGACGGGATAGCGTAAATTCCGCCAGACCTAATGGATTAGAACGAAACGACGATGTTTCACCGGAAGGGATCAGTTCGTCGGTGGTGGTCACCGGATCCATTATCTTTGCAGCCACCACCAACAGAATATTTTCCGTTAGCGCATTCATCTCCGGCCAGTCTTTGATGTTCGGGCCATAGATCAGCGGCTGCTGCGTCACCCCTTTCACGAAGCCCTGATAAACCCGGCTCTGATAGGGTGATACATCAAATTCATAGTCGGGTACGTCCTGCCAGCAATCGAGTTCCGCAGCTGACGTCAGAAGTCCGCCGTTGATGGCCGTTGCAGCAATTGAGCGGGCATCCATTAATGCCACCGCGGACATTTGGCCATTTCCCGGTTTAGAACCTTCGCGGTTGGGAAAATTACGCGTCGTGTGCCGGATGCTTAAGCCATTATGCATCGGGGTATCGCCGGCGCCAAAACAAGGGCCGCAGAATGCCGTGCGAACAATGGCGCCAGTGCTCATGAGATCGTTAATTAATCCCTTTTTGTTTAACGCCATCAGCACTGGCTGCGAGGAAGGATATACAGAGAGCGAGAAAATATTGTCCCCGCAGGCATGGTGCTTCAGGGCCTGAGCCGCCTGGGCCACGTTGACATAGTTACCTCCGGCGCAACCGGCAATGATCCCCTGCTGGACACGTAATTTACCGTTCTCTATTTTGTCTAACAGCGACAGCTTCGCGCGCCCAAGGGAGATCTTCTCCGACTCCACTTCCACTTCACGTAAAATGTCCGCCAGGTTTTCATTAAGCGTCGCAATTTCATAGACGTTGGCAGGATGAAACGGTAACGCAATCATCGGCTTGATAGTGCTTAAATCAACCTCAACGCAACCGTCATAGTAGGCCATGTCTTTTGCCGCCAGCGCCCGATAGTCTTTCTCCCTGCCATGAAGGCGCAAGAAATTATGCGTCTCTTCATCCGTCTGCCAGATGGAGGACAGGCAGGTAGTCTCGGTGGTCATCACATCGATGCTGTTTCTGAAGTCGGTCGACATGCTGGCCACACCGGGGCCAACGAACTCCATCACTTTATTCTTCACGTAGCCGCTCTTGAAGACGGCGCCAACGATCGCTAACGCAATATCATGCGGCCCAACCCCCGCTGCCGGTTTACCGGTTAAATACACCGCGACAACCTCTGGATAATCAATATCCCAGGTACTGCCCAGCAACTGTTTAACTAATTCACCGCCCCCTTCGCCAACCGCCATCGTGCCCAGTGCGCCATAGCGGGTATGACTATCCGACCCCAGAATCATTTGGCCGCAACCCGCCATCATTTCACGCATATACTGGTGGATAACGGAAATATGCGGAGGAACATAGATCCCGCCATATTTCTGCGCCGATGTCAGGCCAAAAATATGATCGTCACTGTTTATCGTGCCACCCACTGCGCAAAGTGAATTGTGGCAATTGGTTAAAACATAGGGCAAGGGAAAGCGCGTCATCCCGGACGCTTTCGCTGTCTGAATAATGCCAACGAAGGTAAGATCATGGGAGGTTATGGAATCAAACTTAATTTTTAACTTCCGCTCGTCGGCTGATCGACTATGGGACGACAGAATTGACCAAGAGATCGTTCCCTTACGGGCACTTTCCTTATCGACGGGAAATGAACATGACTTTTCCGCAACAATACCATTCTCATGGGATAAATAAACCCCATGTTCATGTAATTTAATCATGATTTGCATCCTTTGCTGTAGATAAAATTAAAACCTTTTTCCTGCCCACCTACGCTTACGGATAGAAGGGGAAGAAGATGGGAAGTAAAATAAAACTCACAATAATCGATATAATAATCAGCGGCAGACCGACCCTGACATAATCCATAAATCGATACCCCCCGGCGGAAAAAATCATCATATTCGCCGGGGTTCCCACTGGCGTCGCATAGGCACACGAACAACCCACCACAATAGCCATCAGCACCGCCCGAGGGTCAGCCCCCATCGAATTGGCAATAGACAAACCGATTGGCATCAGTAAGGCGGCCGTTGCCGTATTTGACATAAAATTGGTTAATGCGCAGGAGATGACCAACACTGAGCTGAGCAGTAAAAATGGTGAAGCCTGTTGACCAAGCAGATCGATAACAGAGCGAGCCATGATTTCCCCGGCCCCGGTGGTTTCAAGCGCTTTCGCTAACGCTAAGGTTCCGCCGAACAGAAAAATAGTCTGTGAATCAATTGACTGGTATGCCTGCTTTTCCGTAATGACACCGGTAATGACTAAGAATAAAGCGCCAATGGAACCAATAATGGCAATGGGTAAACCAATAATATTCTCGAAAATCATTCCCAGGACGGTAAATACCAATACCAGAACAGCAATCACTTGCTTATATTTTGGGCAAGAAATTTTTCTACCATTGTCCGCATTTGCTTTGCTGCTTGCCGATTTTGCCGGCAACAGTTTATAGCCTATGGTCAAAAAGTAGAGGATCCCGCAGAGCAGCATGGGAATACCAAGTTTGGCATACTCGAAAAAACCAAAACGTTGCCCGACTTGCTCCAGCGCCGACTGGGCGATCAGATTGCCCGGGGAGCCAATGAGAGATAAGTTTCCCCCCAGCGCCGAAGCAAACGCCAGCGGCATCAGCAGGCGAGATTGCGCATAGCCAGACTTGATAGCAGCGCCGATGACCACGGGTATCAGCACCGCAGCCGTTCCGGTATTGGATAAAAACCCGGATAGCAGGCCGCACACCAGCATAATAATAACGATAAGCTGCTTCTCTGACCTGGCGTAACGCGTCACTATGCCGCCAATCTTATCGGTGACGCCGGTTTCAAACAGGGCGCCGCCAACCACGAACATCGCCACAAATAAAATAACATTTTGGTTAATAAATCCGGCGAAAGCCGTTTTCACATCGAAAATTCCGGTTACGACTAAAACAATGCAGACAATCATTGCCGTGGCAGCCAGAGGGATTTTTTCCCAAACAAACATCACGATTGAAAATAGTAATAGTGACAAGGTAATGGCAACTGGTGACATAAATAGATAATCCCTCGTTCAGCAAATAAAAATAATATTTTTAATAACAGCAGGTGATGCAAAATAAAATGCGGGCGTATTGACACTCTCAAAGCTACATCAAATCACTTTCCAGTACATTAATAACTCCCACCACCATACCCCTACGGTAATGTGTAAGATGAAAGTCAACAGTGCCAATATACCGCCCACAATCCACCAGGACTTAATATCGTTGTATCCCACACCAAATATAACGGGGCCCGCCGCACCGCCATAGTGAGTGACCATTCCGCCATAGGAATTACTAAACAGCAGAGCTAATGCAGTCAGCATCACCGGCGCCCCAGACACATTGGCCAGCATGGCAAAAACTGGAACCATCGCCACAATATAGGCGCTGCCCGAAGCAAAGAAGTAACGGACTAAAATACTTAACGCCACGATAATGATGAAGGCGAGTGTACTATGAGTGCCAAAAGAAATGTTATTTTTGAGCAAGTCAGCCAGCCACATGAAAAAACCCACGCTGGACAGCAATGAGCTCAAACCGATGATGCCGCCATACCAAATCAGTGTGTTCCAGCCACCTTTGTTCTTAATCACATCATCCCAGCTGACGATTTTTAATACCAGCATCAATGCCATCACACAAATGGCGACCGTTGATTCGTTCACGCCCAGCGATTTACTGAATACCCAACCGCCCAGCGCCATGATAAACAGGCAGGAGAGCATTTTTTCCCGTAACGTCATCGGTCCTAAGGATTCAATACCGGCTTTGGCTATCGCTTTGTTATCCACCTTCTTCAGCTCAGGGGGATAAAGCTTATAAATAATCAGCGGCGTCAGTAGCAGTATAATGATGCCTGGCAACACGCCGGCCAGCGCCCATCCGCCCCAGCTCAATTTGATATGACAAATATCCTCAATCATCTTGAGCGCCAGAATATTGCCGGCCATCGCCGTAAAAAACATATAGCTGGTGGTTTTGGTCACCATATAGACGTTCATCATCAGGTAATGACCAACGCGTTTTGCGCTATGTTCAGGTTCCGAGCCCAGGGCCACAGCCACGCTATTGATAATCGGTAAAACGATACCGCCAGCGCGCGCGGTATTCGACGGCGTAGCGGGTGACAGGATCAGATCCAAAAAAGCGGTGACATAGCCTAATCCCAGCGTCGTACTGCCTATCTTGCCAATAAGAATATAAGCAATACGTTTACCTAAGCCGGTAATGACAAAAGCGGCACTGAGGGTGAATGCAGAGAACACCAGCCAGGTGGTGCCGGAAGCATAACCGCTTAAGACGCTCGATGACTTTATGGTGCCGTCGCCTAAATTACCGATCACCACCATAGAGGCAGCGACGGCGATTAACAAGACAACCGGTTCGGAAAAGGGTTTGATCACTAAACCAACGATGGCCGCCAGATAAATACCTGACAACACCCATGCTAGCTTAGTCAACCCTTCAGGTGCGGGAAATACACTTATCAGTATTGGTATGGCTATAATAACCAATAGTTTCCATAACGATTTTTTATCCATTTTGATTCCTTGCCTGGATTAATCATATAAAAACGCTCAGGAATGACCCAAAATAAAAATCGGGCACTCTGTTTCGAATAATTTATAAATTGTCTGGTGAGATGATTAATCTGGCAGGTAAACCATTCCCGAGAGAATTTTACGCGCGGTGCGAATAACCGATGCGCGAATGTTTTCTGGCTGCCCATGAGTATTGCTCAGACTCACATCAATGCTTCCGCTGGGATGCTCAACGTTAATGAGGCCATCCCCCGCCATGCGGGTCATTTCGTTAACCACGGTATCAGCAATAATGCATGAACTCGCCAGGCCGATGGCGCCGGTGATCGCCAACGATTTATGACAGCTATGCGGCATGAAATAGCGAACAGTCAGTGTTCCACCATGCTGTGGTGGCGCCACCAGCACGGGTTTGGGGATCACCATATTTGATACGTCGCCAAATCCCATTGCCGCGCCAGCTTGTTTGCGGATGGATTCCAGGCGTTGAAAAAAGCCTTTATCCTGATCTAATTCACTCGCTGACTCATATCCTGTTTTGCCCAGGCTTTGCGCCGGAATAATGACCATGGGCATCGCCATATCGATACAGGTCACGCGAATACTATCAAAGATATCGACCCGGTTGCCGGTGGGGAATAGCTGGCCGGATTTCGCCCCTGCAGCGTTCAAAAACGTCAAGCCAACGGGTGCGGCCTGGCCTGGAACGCCGTCAATATGCGTGCCGCCTTCATAAACCACCTGCCCATTCGGGGTCTGAATGTCTGCGTCAACAAAGGTATTGGTATTCACGTTCCTGATGCGCACCCGTGTCACCGGAGAGGTTGCCGCGACGAGTCCTTTTTCGATGGCAAACCCACCCACGGCGCAGAGCATATTGCCGCAATTCGGCGTGGTATCTACCCGGCGTTCATTGACAATGACCTGAACAAATAAGTAATCCACATCCGCTTGTTGACTGGTCGATTGGCTGACAATCGCCACCTTGCTGGTCTGTGGGCTACCGCCGCCAATCCCGTCGATTTCCAGCTCATGGCCTGAACCCATGATAGTTAATAACGCCTCATTACGTTTCTGCGTATCTTCAGGGAGATCGTCTGCTAACAGAAAGGCCCCTTTTGAGGTGCCGCCACGCATAAGTGCGCATGGAATAGTTTTCATAACACGCTCCTTACAAATAGAGAAGAAAAACTCAAATAAGCGGCAGGCGTGAATTAAATACATTCAATGAATTTAAAGTTTTTTATTAACTTTATTATTTCATTGCCGCCATACCGTTTACCCGCTGATTCTACTTGCAAGGGTGTCGGTGATTGATAAAATTAAAAAATAAGATTTATTCCCCCAGAACATCAATTACAGATTTCATCGCGATGATAATTAATTAGGCCCTATTATAGGCATAAAGTCTATTTACGCTCAGGGAGTCATGATGAACAATGAACTATCCGGTATGAAAGCCTTTGTGACCGTGGCGGAGCTCGGCTCGTTTAGTAAAGCCGCCGAGGTCCTTAATCTGACACAACCCGCGCTGACGCGAAAAATTAAAAAAATTGAAAGTAATCTCAATACCGCGCTATTCGTACGTACCACCCGAAAAATTCAGCTCACGCAGGCGGGAGCAATGCTGCTGCCGAAAGCAAAATCGCTGATTGCCAGCCTCGATGCCGCCATCTTCGACGTCAGCAGCCTCACTTCTCATGTCCAGGATACGATAACGTTGTCCTGTATCCCCACAGCCGTCTTTTATTTTTTGCCTCGCGCTATCGTTCAATTTAATCAGCGCTATCCGCATATCAAAGTACGAATTTATGAACAAGGTATAGAAAATTGCATGACCTCAGTGAGAAAGGGGGAAGTCGATTTTGGAATAAACATGAACTTCATCACACATCCCGATATCGAATTTAGCCCACTGGTCAACGAACCCTTCGTCCTGGCCTGCAGAAAGGATCATCCACTGGCCAGCAAGAAATTGGTGGAATGGCGAGAGCTCGCCTCGCAGAGATTAATTGGCGTAAGGCGATCGAGCGGCAATCGGCAACTGATTGAAAGTTGCCTGGCAGATAAACCGTGGAAGCTGAACTGGTTTTATGAAGTCAGACATTTATCCACCTCTCTGGGCCTGGTTGAGGCGGGGCTTGGCGTATCGGCATTGCCCTGTCTGGCCATGCCTCATCACGTCAACAGCGCGGTGGTCAGCGTGCCGCTAGTGGAACCCGTCATCCGGCGTACACTGGGTATGATCCGCGTAAAAAACCGCCCGCTTTCCGCAGCAGCTGAACGCTTCGCGTCACTGTTACTCCTGATGTGGACGGATGAAGCGAGCGAACTGTGGTGTAACGTTGTCGACACAAACCCGCAAGGATAAACGGTTACGGCGCCAGGGCAATCACCTCCGCCGCCCAGCGCTGAAACCCTTCGACGTCGATATCCAGCGCCACCTGGGCGTTCGCCGGCTGACCCAGTCGCCCTTCGATATCCACCACCGTGGTGCCGGCGGTCCAGGTCCCCTGCGTCTCCACCGCCACAAAACACGGCTGGAGAGTGAACAGTTCCGGGCGCGCCAGCCACGCAATAGCGCAGAGATCGTGCATTCGCAAACCACTGCTCATGCTGCCGCTGCGATAGTGGCTAAACAGAGCATAAAGCATTTTACCGGTCTGGTTCAGCGTCGGTAGCGTCGCCAGGTAATCTGCCGTCAGCAGCGCCCGGTTGGTGACGTCCAGCCCGCACATGACAATCTCCAGCCCGCTGTGGAAGACTTTCGCGGCGGCTTCCGGGTCGATAGCAATATTGAATTCCGCATTCGGCGTGAAGTTGCCGCGCCCCGCCGAGCCGCCCATGATCACCAGCCGGCGAATATTGAACACGCATTCCGGGTACTGGGTCAGCAGCAGCGCTATATTGGTCAGCGGGCCAATCGCCACCAGAGTAATCGGCTCGGCAGCGTGCATCAATGCATCGCGGATCGCCTGGAAGGCCGGCTTCGCCAGCGGCTGACGTTGATGCTCAACAAAGTCATACCCCTCCATGCCGGATTCGCCATGCACCGAGGCGGCGTCGCGCAACGGACGCACCAGCGGCATCGACGCCCCTTGCGCCAGCGGCACATCGGCATTCCAGAAGTGCAGCAGCTGCAGCGCGTTACGGGTCGTCTTCTCCACCGAAACGTTGCCCGCCACGGTGGTCATCAGTTGCAGCTCCAGCTCGGGCGCGAACAGCGCCGCGGCAATGGCGGCAGCATCGTCGATGCCCGGGTCAGTATCAAGAATGATCGGTAAGCGCATGGTTTCTCCCTAAAAAAAATGCCAGACGTTAAGTCTGGCATCTTCTCATACTGCTGGAGGAAAGAACTTACTCTACTTCACGGACATCCACACGCAGCTCTTTCGGCACTTCAAAGACGATATTCTCTTCCCGGCCTTCCAGTGGCACGGCTTCGCCGCCGCCCAGCTCCTGCAGGCGGGTAATGACGTTCTGCACCAGAATATCCGGCGCCGATGCGCCCGCCGTCACGCCGACACAGGCCGCATCCTTGACCCACGCTTCCTGGATATCGGAGGCGTCGTCAATCAGGTAAGCCGCTTTGCCCATCCGCTGCGCCAGCTCGGCGAGGCGGTTAGAGTTGGAGGAGTTTTTCGACCCGACCACCAGCACCACGTCAGCCTGCTCCGCCAGCGCGCGCACGGCTTCCTGACGGTTAGTGGTGGCATAGCAAATGTCGTCTTTGCGCGGGCCGACGATTTTCGGGAAACGCGCGCGCAGGGCGTCAATAACGTCAGATGTATCGTCGACGGAGAGCGTGGTCTGGGTCATAAACGACAGCCGGGCGTCGTTTTTGACTTCCAGCTTGAGAACGTCTTCCGGCGACTCGACCAGGTACATGCCCCCTTGCGGGTTGTTGTACTGTCCCATGGTACCTTCGACTTCCGGGTGGCCGGCATGGCCAATCAGAATCGACTCTTCGCCGCGGCGGCTGGCGCGGGCGACTTCCATATGGACTTTGGTCACCAGCGGACAGGTGGCATCGAACACCGTCAGGTCGCGGCTCTTCGCTTCATTCCGTACCGCCTGCGATACGCCGTGAGCGGAGAAAATCAGGATCGCGCCGTCCGGCACTTCGCTGATCTGTTCGATAAAAATGGCGCCGCGCTTGCGCAGGCTATCCACCACATAGCGGTTGTGCACCACTTCATGACGAACATAGATCGGTGCGCCATACAGCGTCAGCGCGTTTTCTACAATGCTGATAGCGCGGTCAACACCAGCGCAAAAACCGCGCGGGTTAGCCAACAGGATCTGCATGTTACTCCTCCAGCGCCGGATCGATCTCCAGCACTTCAATATCAAAATGAACGGTGCGCCCGGCCAGCGGATGGTTGAAGTCGACGGTGATGGAATCGCCGTTCACTTCGCGGATCACGCCAGGCATTTCGCTGCCATCCATTGCGGTAAAGAGCATAATCGCGCCGATCTCTGGTTCGCCAGCGTCGATAAATTCACGGCGAGAGAAATACTGAATCAGGTCCGGGCTGGGTACGCCAAAGGCGGCGTCAGGCTCCAGCGAAAAGGCCTTTTTCTCCCCCTCTTTCAGACCGAGAAGCTGTTGCTCCAGCCCTTCAGACAGAGAGGTGTCGCCGAGGCGAAACAGCGCCGGTTTGCCGTTGCTGCGGGTGGACTCGGCGGTGGAGCCGTCGTCCAGTTTCAGTGTGAAGTGCACCAGTACCGCGCTGTTGCTCTGTACGGATTTAGACATGCAAATTGCTCGCTTGTTTTAGGTCACCGGTTGCCCGGTGGCGCTATGCTAACCGGACCGACGGGCGGCCACAAATTCTGTAGGCCGGGTAAGCGTAGCGCCACCCGGCATTGACATTTACGCCTGCTCTTTCGCGGTCGGTTTCGGCAAGAAACCTTCCAGCACAATCAGCGCTGCGCCGATGCAGATCGCACTATCGGCGAGGTTGAAGGTGGCGAAATGCCAGTCGCCGACGTAGAAGTCGATCATATCGACCACGAAGCCGTGCCACAGGCGATCGAACAAGTTACCCAGCGCACCGCCGATAATCAGGGCGTAGGCAATATTGTTCAGCTTTTGCGTCGCCTTCGAACGGTACATCAGTACCGTCAGCACCACACAAATGCCGATCGCGATCCCGGAAAAGAACCAGCGCTGCCAGCCGCCGCTGTCGGCGAGGAAACTAAACGCCGCGCCATAGTTGCGGGCATAATGCAGATTAAGCGACGGGAACAGCGGAACCGTCTCCCCCAGAGCGAAGTTCTGGAGGATCAGGAATTTGCTACCCAGATCGATAATCAGCACGGCTACGACGACCCACAGCCAGCGTAGCCCCGTTGAACAGATCGATTTACTCATCAGGCGAATTTACGTTGCTCGCCGTTACCGGCGACGTTGCTCACACAGCGACCGCAGATTTCTGCGTGTTCCGCTACCTTGCCGACGTCACTGGTGTAATGCCAGCAGCGTGGGCACTTCTCGCCCTCGGCTTTACTCAGGACCACTTTCAGCCCTTTCAGCAGATCGCTCTGCCAGGCATCAGCCGGCGCCTGCGCATAATCGGCAACGTTGGCGCCGGAGGTCAACAGGACAAATCGTAATTCATCGCCCAGCGCGTTGAGCTTGGCCGCCAGGTCGGCATCGGCATACAGCGTGACCGCTGCTTCCAGAGAGCCACCGACTTTCTTATCCGCACGCGCTTGCTCGATCACCTTGTTGACTTCGCCGCGCACCTTGAGCAATTCATCCCAGAAACCGTCGTTCATCGCTTCATCGTCGGCCAGGCCGAACAGACCTTCATACCACTCACCGGTGAAGACATATTTCTCACGATCGCCCGGCAGGTAGCCCCAGATTTCGTCCGCGGTGAAGGACATGATCGGCGCCATCCAGCGCACCAGCGCTTCCACGATATGGAACAGCGCGGTCTGGCAGCTGCGACGCGCCACGCTGTCCGCTTTCGCGGTGTACTGGCGGTCTTTGATGATGTCGAGGTAGAACGAGCCCATTTCGATGGAGCAGAAGCGCATCAGGCGCTGTACCACTTCATGGAAGTCGTAGGATTCGTAGGCTTTCAGGATATCTTCCTGTGCCGCCTGCGCGCAGCCGACTGCCCAGCGGTCCAGCACCACCATCTCTTCCGGTTTAACCATGTCTTTCGCTGGATCGAAACCGTTCAGGTTCGCCAGCAGGAAGCGCGCGGTGTTACGGATACGACGATAGCTGTCCGCGGCGCGTTTGAGGATCTCATCGGAGACCGCCATTTCGCCGGTGTAGTCGGTGGAAGCCACCCACAGACGCAGGATATCGGCGCCCAGCTTGTTCATCACGTCCTGCGGGCTAACGGTGTTACCGATAGACTTGGACATTTTGCGGCCCTGGCCATCGACGGTGAAGCCGTGGGTCAGTACCTGGCGATATGGCGCTTTGCCTTTCATCGCCGTGGAGATCATCAGTGAAGACATGAACCAGCCGCGATGCTGGTCAGAGCCTTCCAGATACATGTCCGCGGCGTGACCGGCGAATTCCGGACGCACATCAACCACGGAAGAGTGGGTCGACCCGGAGTCAAACCACACGTCGAGGGTATCCGGCACTTTCTCGTAGCTGTCGGCGTCATCGCCAAGGATGTCGCGGGAATCGAGATCCCACCACGCCTGGATGCCGTCAACTTCAACGCGTTTCGCCACTTCTTCCATCAGTTCAAGGGTACGCGGGTGCAGTTCGTGGGTTTCTTTGTGCACGAACAGCGACATCGGCACGCCCCAGGTACGCTGACGGGAGATACACCAGTCAGGGCGGTTGGCCACCATCGATTCGATACGCGCCTGGCCCCAGTCCGGGATCCACTGCACGCCTTTGATCTCTTTCAGCGACTGCGCGCGCAGGCCTTTCTGATCCATACTGACGAACCACTGCGGGGTGGCGCGGAAGATGATCGGCGATTTGTGTCGCCAGCAGCACGGATAGCTGTGCTGCATTTTTTCCACGTGCAGCAGCGCGCCGCTGTCACGCAGCATCTCAACGATGATGTCGTTGGCTTTGAAGACGTTGATGCCATCCAGAGACGGGTAAGTACCTGGCAGGTAAGCACCGTCCGGGCCAACCGGGTTGGCGATTTCCAGACCGTATTTCTGGCTGATGGTGTAGTCGTCCGGACCGTGGCCGCCGGCGGTATGCACCGCGCCGGTACCCGCGTCCAGCGTCACGTGGTCGCCAAGGATCGCCGGCACGTCGAAATCGAGGAACGGATGCTGGAAGCGCATCAGTTCAAGTTCTGAACCTTGTACCGCCGCCAGGATACGGTAATCCGTAACGCCAAGGCGCTTCATCACGCTCTCAACCAGGTCTTTCGCCAGGATCAGCGCCTGACCGTCAACCTGCACCAGCGCGTAGTCGAATTCCGGCGACAGAGAGATGGCGCGGTTAGCCGGCAGGGTCCACGGCGTGGTGGTCCAGATAACCAGGGAAACCGGGCCGTTGACGTCGGCCACGCCGAATTTCGCCAGTACCGCGGCTTTATCTACCGCGTGGAACGCCACATCGATAGACGGAGAGGTTTTGTCGTAATACTCCACTTCCGCTTCCGCCAGCGCGGAACGGCAGTCAACGCACCAGTGCACCGGCTTAGCGCCTTTATGCAGATGACCGTTGCCGATGATTTTACCCAGCGCACGGATGATGTTGGCTTCGGTTTTGAAGTCCATGGTCAGGTACGGACGCGACCAGTCGCCCAGCACGCCCAGGCGGATAAAGTCTTTACGCTGACCGTCGATCTGCTCCGCGGCATATTCGCGGCACTTGGCGCGGAATTCAGCGGCGGTGAATTTCTCACCCGGCTTACCGTATTGCTGCTCGACTTTCAGTTCGATCGGCAGACCGTGGCAGTCCCAGCCCGGAACGTACGGCGAGTCATAGCCCGTCAGTCCTTTGGACTTAACGATAATGTCTTTCAGAATCTTGTTAACCGAGTGACCAATATGAATGCTGCCATTCGCATAAGGAGGGCCATCATGCAGAATGAAGGTTTTTTTGCCTTTTTTGGCTGCACGAATGATGCCGTACAGGTCATCATCGGTCCAACGCGCCAGCATTCCCGGTTCGCGTTTGGCGAGGTCGCCACGCATAGGGAACCCTGTTTCCGGCAAATTCAGGGTCGATTTATAGTCACTCATCAGATTCTCGGTTCCGTATTTCGGTTTGATAAACACCAGCGGCTCAGGCCTGGCTGGTCAGCCCAAATAATTCGCGGGCCGTTAACTCATCACGTGCGATTTGCGCCTTCAGCTCGTCCAGCGACGCAAACCGCTGCTCGTTACGTATCTTTTTACGCAGTACTACATTGATATGGCGACCGTAGAGGTCCATTACAACGTCCAACAGATGTACTTCAAGCTGCTGACGCACGCCCGCGACCGTTGGACGGGTGCCAATATTGGCGACGCCCGCGATGGGTTTGTCGCCCAGCCCTGTCACTTCTACCGCATAGACCCCTTTAACCGGGGAAACCTGACGACGCAGCGGTAAGTTCGCCGTCGGAAAACCTATGGTACGGCCCAGTTCATCACCATGAACGACGCGTCCGGAGATGCTAAACGGATGGCCCAGCAGCGTCTCCGCCAGCAGGAGATCGTCATCCGCCAGCGCCTGACGCACCGCCGTACTGCTGATACGCACCCCACCTTCGCAGAAAGTCTGGGTGCTGGTCACGTCGAAGCCGTATTCCGCTCCGGCCTTTTGTAATAACAAGAAATCCCCCTGGCGACCAGCGCCAAAGCGGAAATCATCACCGACGGCAAGGAACTGCACACCCAGGCGGCGCACCAGCAGTTCGCTGATAAAATCCTGCGCGGTTAGCGCGGCGAACCGGCGGTCAAAGCGAACGCACAATACATAGTCGACCCCGCTTTCAGCCAGATAGCCCAGCTTTTCACGCAGGCGGGTCAACCGCGCCGGGGCTTTATCGGCGGCAAAGAGCTCCAGCGGCTGGGGTTCGAAAATCATCACCACCACCGGTAAACCGCGCTGGCGGCCCTCTTCGCGCAACCGCTGCAGCAGTGCCTGATGCCCACGATGCACGCCGTCAAAATTACCAATGGTCAGCACGCACCCGTGCGGCGCCTGACTGAGATTATGTATGCCGCGTATCAGCTTCATGTCTGGCTCAAAACAGTGAAAATCGTCCGAGTATACCTTGTACAACTGTCAACGTTAACCAGCGATTGCACCTCGGCAACGAAAGTTCTCAGGAATTCATTCACTCAGCGCGAGAAAGCGGGAAAACTGGCCGCGCCCGGCGATTTTTATGGTGGAAAAGCTGTATTCGACTGCAACAAGCTGGTAGAATCTTGCGCCATCACTACGTAATGAAGCGCTGTGGTGTTAAACGGCGCTTATTTGCACAAATCCATTGACAAAAGAAGGCTAAACGGGCATATTCCTCGGCCTTTGAATTGTCCATATAGAACACATTTGGGAGTTGGACCTTGGCTAATATCAAATCAGCTAAGAAGCGCGCCGTTCAGTCTGAAAAGGCTCGCAAGCACAACGCAAGCCGTCGCTCTATGATGCGTACTTTCATCAAGAAAGTATACGCAGCTATCGAAGCTGGCGACAAAGCTGCTGCACAGAAAGCATTTAACGAAATGCAACCAATCGTGGACCGTCAGGCTGCTAAAGGTCTGATCCACAAAAACAAAGCTGCGCGTCATAAAGCAAACCTGACTGCACAGATCAACAAACTGGCTTAATCGCCTGCTTGCTGAACTTTGTTAAAGAAACCCGCGAAAGCGGGTTTTTTTATGCCCGCCATCTTCCCCCGCTAACGCGCGCTGGCGCGGCCAGCGCCACGCCAGCCCACGCCGGCAGGCTATCGGGGTTCGGTAAACAGTGACGAGTAATCGCGATTACAGATGCGCTGAACCGCGGGATGCTGAATCATTCGCTCGGCAAAAATAGCGTGATACTCCTCCATCACGCTATCCATGCGGCCAATTTCGATAATCGATTCGTCATAGTAGAAATCATGCGCATAGAGCGTCGGCGCGACAAATATCGCATTATGCGCGGCGCCGAAGGCTTTCATGAGCGCCGCATCGTCAAATTCGCCGAGGATCTCCACCTTCAGGCCCTGCACGTTAAT
>NZ_PJDK01000083.1:0-22401 GCF_002837615.1 Klebsiella sp. X1-16S-Nf21 | reverse complement strand
ATAACGCAGAAGAAATATCGGGAGCGCAATCTGCCCGGAAATAACAGAGAACACAGGTTTTTCCAGGGTCGACACTGTTGCAAACCGATCACCGTATCTACCCCATTGCGCCGTTATTTTGTCGGGTAATGACGCTTCACTTACCCGACCCGGCTGACGCCCCGACAGTAAAAAGGGACAGCCGCTGGCTGTCCCTTTTATTATCCCTGTTACCGCGATTACAACAGTTCAGGGTATTTGGTCATTTTCAGCGCCAGCTCGACGCCACGCACTTCCGCCATCCCCTTGAGACGGCCAATCGCCGAATAGCCTGGGTTGGTTTTCTTGCGCAGATCGTCAAGCATCTGATGACCATGATCCGGACGGAACGGGATCGGGCGCAGATCGCCAGCCTGCTTACGCCGCTGCTCTTCACGCAGAATCGCATCCACCACCGCCACCATATTGACGTCGCCGCTAAGGTGCGCCGCCTCGTGGAAGGTTTTCGGGTTCGCTTCACGACAGGTAGATCGCAGATGGGTGAAATGGATGCGATCGCCAAAGGTCTCCACCATCTTCACCAGATCGTTATCGGCGCGGACGCCATACGATCCCGTACACATGGTGAAGCCATTATTGATGCTGTCCACTGTCTCTTTCAGCCACTGCATATCTTCGATGGTCGACACGATACGCGGCAGGCCAAGGATCGGCCGCGGCGGATCGTCCGGATGCACCGCCAGGCGGATGCCTACCTCTTCGCACACCGGCACGATAGCCCGCAGGAAGTAGGCCATATTCTCGCGCAGCTGCGCTTTATCAATGTGGTCATATTCCGCCAGGCGCGCGCGGAACTGGTCAAGGGTGTAACCCTCTTCCGCTCCCGGCAGGCCGGCGATGATATTGCGGGTCAGTTTCTCGATGTCCGCTTCGCTCATCGCCTTGAAATAAACCTCAGCCTGACGCTGCTCTTCTTCGCTATAATCTCCTTCCGCGCCCGGGCGTTTGAGGATATGCAGTTCAAAGGCGGCGAAGGCGATCTGATCGAAACGCAGCGCCCGGGAACCGTCCGGCAGCTCATATTCCAGATCGGTGCGCGTCCAGTCGAGGATCGGCATAAAGTTGTAGCATACGGTATCGATGCCGCAGGCCGCGAGGTTGCGGATGCTCTGCTGATAGTTGGCAATCCAGGTCGCATACTCCCCGCTGTGGGTTTTAATATCCTCATGCACCGGAATGCTTTCGACGACCGACCAGGTCAGCCCTTTTGCCGCTAACAGCGCCTGACGCGCTTTAATCTCCTCTACCGGCCAGACCTGACCGTTTGCAATATGGTGCAGCGCAGTCACGACGCCGGTCGCCCCTGCCTGCCGTACATCATCAAGCGATACTGGATCGTTCGGCCCATACCACCGCCAGGTTTGTTCCATCGCTATGCCCTCACAAAAGTTGTTATACCAATAATGGCGACACTCATGACGACTACCATACATGTTTCTTCTCAGGCTGCAAACAGTGCCGGCGCATTGATTGATCCAGCTCACAGTCAGCGGATAATTTCGGCTTACCAATTTAATTTCCTGTCATATAACTTTAGACTGGCATTGTTAATAAGCAGTTAAACAGGTGTGTAAAGAATGACAACAATTGCAACCGCTACGCTACCGGAAAACGTGCAACGTCCTCAGTACGATCGCAGCCAGCTCCGCTCGCGTATTGTCCATTTCGGCTTTGGCGCGTTTCATCGCGCGCACCAGGCGCTGCTGACCGATCGCGTGCTGAATAACGTCGGTGGCGACTGGGGGATCTGTGAAATCAGTCTGTTCAGTGGCGATACGCTGATGAGCCAGCTTCGCGAACAGGACCATCTGTTTACCGTGCTGGAAAAAGGCGCCGACGGTAACCAGCCCATCGTGATCGGCGCGGTGCACGAATGCCTGAACGCCAGGCTCGATTCGCTGGCGGCAATTATCGAAAAATTTTGCGAGCCGCAGGTGGCGATTGTCTCGCTGACCATCACCGAAAAAGGCTATTGCATCGATCCGGCGACCGGCAAGCTGGATCCGACGCATCCGCGCATCGTTCACGATCTGGAGAATCCGACGCTGCCGCAGTCGGCTCCCGGTATTTTAGTGGAAGCGCTGGCCCGCCGCCGGGACCGGGGCCTGCCGCCCTTTACCGTGCTCTCCTGCGATAACATTCCCGACAACGGCCACGTGGTGAAAAATGCCGTCCTCGGTATGGCGGAAAAACGCAGCCCGGCGCTGGCGAACTGGATCGCCGATAATGTCAGCTTCCCGGGCACCATGGTGGATCGCATTGTTCCTGCGGCCACCGCCGAGTCGCTGGCGGAAATCGCCGCCGTGCTGGGGGTCGACGATCCCTGCGCCATCAGCTGCGAACCCTTCATTCAGTGGGTGGTCGAAGACCACTTCGTCGCCGGACGACCGGCCTGGGAGACGGCCGGCGTGCAGATGACCGACGACGTGCTGCCCTGGGAGCAAATGAAGCTGCGGATGCTCAACGGCAGCCACTCTTTTCTCGCCTGGCTTGGCTATCTGGCAGGTCATGCGCACGTCAGCGACTGCATGCAGGATAACGTTTTCCGCCGCGCCGCTCGCCAGCTGATGCTTGACGAACAGGCTCCGACGCTGACCATTACCGGCGTCGATCTCGAGGCCTATGCCGACAGCCTCATCGACCGCTTCAGTAATCCGGCGCTCAAACATCGCACCTGGCAAATCGCCATGGACGGCAGCCAGAAACTGCCCCAGCGCATGCTCGACGGCATCCGCGTACATCTTGAGCGCGGCAGCCGCTGGCCGCTGCTGGCCCTCGGCGTTGCCGGCTGGATGCGCTACGTCAGTGGTACGGACGACGCGGGTCAGACGATCGACGTGCGCGATCCGCTGGTCGACAAGATCCAGCAGCGGGTGGCGCAGAGCGATGAGCAGCAGCGCGTCGATGCGCTACTGGGTCTGGAGGTAATATTTGGCCGCGACCTGCCGCACAACGCGCAGTTTGTCGCCGGGATCCGCGCCGCCTGGCAGCAACTGGCGACGCACGGTGCCCGCGAGGCCGTGGCCCGCGCGCTAAATTCTTAACAATATTTGCGCTTATGCGGACAGAATCTTCTTCTGTCCGCCTCAGGACTTCTCTTTTCCCCCTTTTTTCGTCAGGATAGGCGTAACTGTTACAACATTACATTTATCCTGGAGAAAAGAGTGACCAGAACCAATTTGATCACCGGCTTTCTCGGCAGCGGTAAGACGACCTCAATTCTTCATCTGCTGGCGCAGAAGCCTGCGGATGAAAAATGGGCCGTACTGGTGAATGAGTTTGGCGAAGTCGGGATAGACGGCGCGCTGCTGGCCGACAGCGGCGCCCTGCTCAAAGAGATCCCCGGCGGCTGCATGTGCTGCGTTAACGGCCTGCCGATGCAGGTTGGGCTGAATACCCTGCTGCGCCAGGGTAAACCCGATCGCCTGCTGATCGAACCCACCGGCCTTGGCCATCCGAAGCAGATCCTCGATATCCTCACCGCAGCGGTGTATGAACCCTGGATCGATCTACGCGCTACGGTGTGCATCCTCGATCCCCGTCAGCTGCTGGATGAAAAAGTCGTCAATAACGACAATTTCCGCGATCAGCTGGCCGCGGCGGACATCATTGTGGCCAATAAAAACGATCGGGAAACGCCCGAAAGCGCCCAGGCGTTGGCCGACTGGTGGCAGCGCTGGGGCGGCGATCGTCGCAAGGTGTCGACAACCCAGGGTAATATCGACCTCGCCCTGCTCGATGAGCCGCGCCGCAACACCGCCCCGTTGCCGGCGAGCGCGGAGCATGTTCACCACTCTCGCCCGACCAGCGGTCTCGCCGCACTCAGCCTGCCCGAGCACCAGCGCTGGCGCCGCCACCTCAACAGCGGCCAGGGCTATCAGGCCTGCGGCTGGATTTTCGACGCGGAAACGGTCTTTGAGACCATCGGCCTGCTCGAATGGGCACGGCTGGCGCCCGTGGCGCGCGTCAAAGGCGTGATGCGCATTGCCGAAGGGGCCGTGAGGATCAACCGCCAGGGCGAGGATTGGCATATCGAGACTCTGAGCGTCCCCCCACCCGATAGCCGAATCGAGCTTATCTCGGCGAACGAAGCCGACTGGAACGCGCTCCAGACCTCACTGTTGAGGCTTCGTTTAAGTTGAGGCGGCTAAGGTTGCCGCCGACTGTCACAAAATCGCAATGGCTATGATGAAAAACCGAATTCCTTTAATTCTGCTGCTTAACATCGCGGGTGTGGCGCTATTTTGCTCCTGGTATCTGCCGGTCAACCACGGCGCCTGGTCGCCGGTCGACTCCGCGATCTTCCATTTCTTTAACCATGGCGTCAGCCTCAGCCACGCCTATGCCTGGCTGCTGGCGATCATCAACAATCGCGCCTTCGACGCCTGTTCGCTGCTGGCGATGGGCTGCCTGATGCTCCGCTACTGGCTTAAAGCGCCGCCAGCAGGCCGTCGCCAGATTGCCATCATGGGCCTGGTGATGCTGCTGGCCGCGGTGATCATTAACCAGCTGGCGCAGCACCTGATGCCGGTACAGCGCGCCAGCCCGTCGCTGTTTTTCCACGATGTCACCCGCGTCAGCGATGTCGTCAATTTCCCCACCAAAGACGCCTCCAAGGACAGCTTCCCTGGCGATCATGGGATGATGCTGCTGATCTTCGCGAGCTTTATGTGGCGCTATTTCGGCCGCCGCGCGCTAACCGTGGCGCTGGTGATATTTGTGGTCTTTGCTTTCCCGCGCGTCATGATTGGCGCTCACTGGTTCAGCGATATTGCCGTCGGCTCCCTGACCGCCGTGCTGATTGGCGCGCCGTGGGTATTGATGACACCGCTGAGCGATAAATTGATCGCCCTTTTCGATAGCTCTCTGCCCGGCGGAATATCGGCCAAATAATGTCGTGGTCGCCGTCTGGCGTCATTATCTATAAGGGGACCTTTTGGGTCCCCTTTTTCAATTGCGCTTTTTTTCAACATGATGTTCATCTTCTTGTCACATTAATCCCGTGACAAATGAAGGAATTGTCTGTTTTTTACCCGATACTGGCGCTATTTTGTCCTTTCCCGATGATTCACTTTTTGTCACCAAAATACTTATAAGAAATCGCGCAAAACCGCTCGCCATGCGGCGTTTGATAGGGTAATCTCGTTCTCGTTTTGCCTTTTCCGCAACATTAATTCAGGGCATGAATAAATTTGTGCGTGACTGCACAAATTTAAGCTTAAGGAATTGTCTCATTGCGGATGGGTATTTAGGCTCTAACACGTTTGGCATTTTTTATAACGACATTGTCGTTAAGGACAACAAGGGAAAATAAACAGCATGGTCAAATCTCAGCCGATTTTGAGATACATCTTGCGGGTAGCCCCCGCGATTGCAGTAGCGGTTCTGCTTTCCGCGTGTAGTTCAACAAGTACCGCCAGGAATATGCATTCTGAGACGCATGCTGTGGGTAGTGGCGATTTATCATCACTGCAAGCCTCTCAGGATGAATTTGAAACGATGGTCCGTAACCTGGACGTGAAGTCCCGTTTAATGGATCAGTATGCCAGCTGGAAAGGCGTGCGTTACCGCCTCGGCGGCAGCACCCGTAAAGGTATCGACTGCTCAGCGTTTGTGCAGCGCACCTTCCGCGAACAATTTGGTCTGGAACTGCCGCGTTCAACCTCTGAACAGCAGGAAACCGGAAAATCGATTTCCCGTACCCAGCTGCGTACTGGCGATCTGGTTCTGTTCCGCGCCGGCTCTACCGGCCGCCACGTCGGGATCTATCTCGGCAACAACCAGTTCGTTCACGCCTCCACCAGCAGCGGGGTGACCATCTCCAGCATGGATGAACCGTACTGGAAAAAGCGCTACAACGAAGCGCGTCGAGTTCTGAGCCGCTCGTAAACTGTCCTCTACCGCCGCCGGTTATCCCTTGGCTGGAGGCGGGATAAAAAAACACTGCCCCGGCAGTGTTTTTTTTTGCCACCTGATTCTGAACGCCGCAAAATAAGCTATGTCTTTTAAGTGGGAATGAGAAAAACGACGACCGACAAACCGTTGATGGGATTCAATAACACGGAAAGACTATAGCTATGCTTACTCGCTACTTTTCACCCCAGCGTAAAATCTGGTTAACCAGCCTGTGCGTGGGGATTATCGTCGCGCTGCTGGCCGGCTGCATTCAGTTTATGGTGATTTACCATAACCGGGCAGAGCGTTTCGACGCCATTCTCAACAACGTTGACACTTACCTGAAAAGCTATTTTCACGATCTCCGTGAAACCATTGATGGCCTGCAGCCGCTGGTGGATCAGCCCTGCGAGAATATCGACTCCGGACTCACCTCCCATGCCGCTTTCAGCCCCAACGTTCGCGCGTTTCTGCTGGTTAAAAACGGCGTCGTCTTTTGCTCCTCGGCGACAGGGGCCATGAATACGCCCCTTACTCAGCTTATCCCGGCGATCGATATTCGCAAACCCGTTGATATGGCGATTTTGCCGGGTACGCCGATGATGCCGAAAAGCGCAGCGCTGGCGTTATGGGTCAGCAAACCCGATGATGCAAACAGCGGCATTTTCGTATCGATCAACGCCAATCTCACGCCGTACATCCTCTATTCCGCACGACAAAATGATTTCAGCGGTATTGCGCTGGCCATCGGTCACACCGCCATCTCCACCTTCAGTAATCGGCTGGTGGATCCGCAAACCCTGCATAACGAACCGATCCGCCAGGTACAGATCGACGGTTTACCGCTGAAGGTCTACCTGTATGCCAACAGCTGGCTGGCGGAAAATACACAGTTTGCCCTGTTGCTCGGGGTAGTGTGCGGCCTGCTGGCGGGGTTGCTCTGTTATTACGTGCTGACGATCAAATCCGATCCGCGAAAATCGATACTGCTGGGGATCAAAAATAACCAGTTCTACGTCGTCTATCAGCCGGTCGTGAATGCCCAGACCCTGCGTATCAGCGGCGTGGAGGTGCTCATGCGCTGGCGCCATCCGGTGGTGGGTGAAATCCCGCCCGACGTCTTTATTAATCTGGCGGAAACCCAGCAGATGATCGTGCCGCTGACCCATCACCTGCTGGCGCTGATCGCCAGCGATGGTCAAGTGCTTAAACGGATCCTGCCGCGCGGCGTCAAGCTGGGGCTGAATATTTCCCCTGCCCATCTGCAGGCTGACAGCTTCCGCGACGATATGCTGCGCTTTGCCGCCGCGCTGCCCGCCGACCATTTTCACGTGGTGCTGGAGGTGACCGAGCGGGCCATGATTGATAAAGAAAAATCGATCGCTAACTTCGCCTGGCTCCACCAGCAGGGTTTTGAAATCGCGATAGATGATTTTGGTACCGGGCATAGCGCGCTGATTTATCTCGAACGCTATAACTTCGATTATCTGAAGATCGATCGCGGCTTTGTGCAGGCGATTGGCACCGAAACCGTGACCTCGCCGGTGCTGGATGCGGTACTGACCCTCAGCCGCCGGCTGAAATTAATGACCGTCGCTGAAGGAGTGGAGACCCAGGAACAGGCGGAGTGGCTTCGTGCCCAGGGCGTCAATTTCCTGCAAGGGTACTGGATAAGCCGTCCGCTATCGCTGGAGGCGCTGGTCGCCGCGCATGATGAACCTGCGAATTATTTCACAACGCGCTAAGTCTCA
Source organism: Klebsiella sp. X1-16S-Nf21 (assembly GCF_002837615.1). NCBI lineage: Bacteria > Pseudomonadati > Pseudomonadota > Gammaproteobacteria > Enterobacterales > Enterobacteriaceae > Klebsiella > Klebsiella sp. X1-16S-Nf21. The sequence continues at coordinate 14,716 of NZ_PJDK01000083.1, read as the reverse complement.
CATATGATGCGGGAACAGAGGTCGGCTATGGGGGCCGACCGTGACAAGGTATTCTGCCGCCTATGTATGCGCGCCTCTTTTTAATTCTGCTTGCTCTGTTTAGCCTTAGCGCTAAGGCGCAAACAATAAAAGAAAGCGTCGCCTTTGCGATTATCGGTGAACCCAAATACGCCGCCAGCTTCAGCCATTTTGATTATGTCAATCCTGAGGCGCCGAAAGGCGGCACCCTCACCCTGGCGGCGATCGGCACCTTTGATAACTTCAACCGCTACGCACTGCGCGGCAATCCCGCCGTGCGCACTGAGGCGCTCTACGATACCCTGTTCACCACCTCGGATGATGAGCCCGGCAGCTACTACCCGCTGATTGCCGAGCGGGCGCGCTATGCCGAGGACTATTCCTGGATGGAGATCGCTCTCAACCCGCACGCCCGCTTCCATGACGGCACGCCAATCACCGCCCAGGACGTTGCATTTACCTTCAACAAGTTTATGACCGAAGGGGTGCCACAGTTCCGCTTGTTTTATAAAGGCACCACCGTTAAGGCCATCGCCCCGTTGACCGTACGAATCGACCTCGGCCAGCCCGGCAAAGAGAACATGCTGAGTCTGCTGAGCCTGCCGGTGATGCCTGAGTCGTTCTGGCGCCAGCACAAACTCAGCGACCCGCTGTCGAAGCCGCCGCTGGCCAGCGGGCCATACCGCATCAGCGCCTGGCGAATGGGGCAATACATTATCTATTCACGCGTCGCCGACTACTGGGCGGCCGACCTGCCGGTCAACCGGGGTCGCTGGAATTTCGATACGCTGCGCTATGACTATTATCTCGACGACAATGTCGCTTTCGAAGCCTTTAAAGCGGGAGCCGTCGATCGCCGGGAAGAGACCGTCGCCAAAAACTGGGCTACCCGCTACGTCGGTCGCAACTTCAGCCGCGGCTACATTATTAAAGATGAGCATACAAATACCTCGGCGCAGGATACCCAGTGGCTGGCGTTCAATATTCAGCGCCCGGTTTTTGCCGATCGCCGGGTGCGGGAGGCCATTACCCTGGCGTTCGATTTTGAATGGATGAACAAGGCGCTGTTTTACAGCGCCTATCAGCGCGCCAACAGCTATTTCCAGAACACCGAATATGCCGCCCGCAGCCTGCCCGACGCCGCCGAGCTGGCCCTGCTGACGCCGATGAAAAACGAACTGCCCCCGGAGGTCTTCAGCCAGGTTTACCAGCCGCCGGTCTCCCGTGGCGATGGCTTCGACCGCGACAACTTACTCAAAGCCGACGCCCTGCTCAATGCGGCGGGTTGGACGGTAAAAAACCAGCGCCGGGTCAACGCCGCCACCGGCAAGCCGCTGCGCTTTGAACTGCTGATGCCAGCCGGTGGCAATGACCGCTGGGTGCTGCCGTTTCAGCACAACCTGCAGCGCCTGGGGATCGTCATGGATATTCGTCAGGTTGATAACTCGCAGTACAGCAACCGTCGCCGCAGCCGTGATTACGACATGATGCCGAGCCTGTGGCGTGCCATGCCCTGGCCCGGCACCGACCTGCAAATCTCCTGGGCCTCAGACTATATTCACTCCAGCTATAACGCACCGGGGGTGCAAAGCCCGGTAGTGGATAAGCTGATTGCGCAGATCCTGCAGTGGCAGGGCAATAAGCAGAAACTGATCCCCCTCGGTCGGGCGCTGGACCGCGTGCTCACCTGGAATAACTACATGCTGCCGATGTGGTATATGGCGCAGGACCGCACCGCGTGGTGGAATAAGTTCTCTTTCCCCGAGACCCGCCCCATTTATTCCTCCGGGCTCGATACCTGGTGGTACGACGTGAACAAAGCGGCCACCCTCCCCGCGGACAGACGTTAAGGACATCCCATGGGCAGCTACCTGATCCGCCGTTTGCTGTTAGTGATCCCCACCCTGTGGGCCATCATCACCATTAACTTTTTTATTGTGCAAATCGCACCCGGCGGCCCGGTCGATCAGGCCATCGCCGCCATCGAATTTGGTCAGCACGGCGGGATGCCGGGTGCCGGCGACGGCGGGATGGGCGCCAGCCATGCCCGAACCGGCGCAGGGAACATCAGCGAGGGGCACTATCGCGGTGGGCGGGGCCTTGATCCGGAAGTCATCGCCGAGATCACCCACCGCTACGGCTTTGACAAGCCGCTGCACGAGCGTTACCTGAAGATGCTGGGCGATTATCTGCGCTTTGATTTTGGCGACAGCCTGTTTCGCAGCGCCTCAGTACTGCAGCTGATTAAAGACAGCCTGCCGGTCTCGGTGAGCCTCGGACTGTGGAGTACGCTGATTATCTACCTGGTTTCCATTCCGCTGGGTATTCGCAAAGCGGTCAGCAACGGCAGCCGCTTTGACATCTGGAGCAGCACGCTGATTATTATTGGCTATGCGATCCCCGCCTTTCTGTTCGCCATCCTGCTGATCGTGATTTTTGCCGGCGGCAGCTATTTCGACCTCTTCCCGCTGCGCGGTCTGGTCTCACCGAACTTCGACACCCTTCCCTGGTATCAGAAGATCCTCGATTACCTGTGGCACATCACCCTGCCGGTGCTGGCGACGGTGATCGGCGGCTTTGCCGCCCTGACCATGCTGACCAAAAACAGCTTCCTCGATGAGATCCGCAAACAGTATGTGGTCACCGCCCGCGCCAAAGGCGTCGGTGAGAAACAGATCCTCTGGGGACATGTGTTCCGCAACGCCATGCTGCTGGTGATCGCCGGCTTCCCGGCCACCTTTATTAGTATGTTCTTTACCGGTTCGCTGCTGATCGAAGTGATGTTCTCGCTGAACGGCCTGGGTCTGCTGGGCTATGAAGCGACGGTCTCCCGCGACTATCCGGTGATGTTCGGCACGCTCTATATTTTCACTCTGATTGGCCTGCTGCTGAATATCGTCAGCGATATCAGCTATACGCTGGTCGACCCGCGCATTGATTTTGAGGGCCGCTAATGTCTTTCTTCAGTCCCGTTAATCAGGCCCGCTGGGCGCGCTTTCGTCACAACCGTCGCGGCTACTGGTCGCTGTGGCTGTTTTTAATTCTCTTCTTCTGCAGCCTCGGCGCCGAGCTGCTGGCCAACGATCGCCCGCTGCTGGTGCAGTACCGGGGCCAGCTGTATGTTCCGGTGTTAAAAAACTACACCGAGCAAACCTTTGGCGGCGCGTTCGCTACCGCCGCCGACTATCAGGATCCCTGGCTGCAGCACCAGCTGTCCACCCACGGCTGGGCGCTATGGCCGCCGGTGCGCTTCGGCGCCACGACGATTAATTTTGCCAGCACCGTCCCCTTTCCGTCACCGCCCTCGGCCAGCAACTGGCTTGGCACCGACGCCAACGGCGGAGATGTGCTGGCGCGGATCCTCTATGGTACGCGCATCTCGGTGCTCTTCGGTCTGCTGCTGACGCTGTTCTCCAGCGTGCTGGGGGTGCTGGCCGGGGCGATACAGGGTTACTATGGCGGCAAAATCGACCTCTGGGGCCAGCGCTTTATCGAAGTCTGGTCCGGGATGCCGACCCTGTTTCTGATCATCCTGCTCTCCAGCGTCGTGCAGCCGGGCTTCTGGTGGTTGCTGGCGATCACCGTCCTTTTTGGCTGGATGACGCTGGTGGGCGTGGTGCGCGCTGAATTTCTTCGCACCCGCAACTACGACTACATCCGGGCGGCGCAGGCGCTAGGGGTCAGCGACCGGCAGATCATCCTGCGGCATATGTTGCCTAACGCAATGGTGGCGACCCTCACCTTCCTGCCTTTTATCCTGTGCAGCTCCATTACCACCCTGACGTCGCTGGATTTTCTCGGCTTCGGTCTGCCGCTCGGCTCCCCCTCTCTCGGGGAGCTGCTGCTGCAGGGAAAAAACAACCTGCAGGCGCCCTGGCTGGGCATTGCCGCGTTTCTCTCCGTCGCCGTACTGCTGACGCTACTGATTTTTATTGGTGAAGCGGTTCGCGACGCCTTTGACCCGAGTAAGGCGGTGTAATATGACCCTCCCACTATTAGCTATCGACAATCTCTCTATTGCCTTTCGCCAGCAGGGCGAGACGCAGACCGTGGTGCACAATCTGTCGCTCGAGGTGGCAGTTGGTGAGACGCTGGCGCTGGTGGGCGAATCCGGCTCAGGAAAAAGCATCTCCGCGCTGTCGGTGCTGCGACTGCTCCCCACCCCGCCGGCCAGCTACCCCAGCGGCGATATCCGCTTTCATGGCCAGTCGCTGCTGCATGCGGATGAGTCGACCCTGCGCGGCGTGCGCGGCAACCGGATCGCGATGATCTTTCAGGAGCCAATGGTGTCGCTCAACCCCCTGCATACCCTGGAAAAACAGCTCTATGAGGTGCTGTCGTTACACCGGGGAATGCGCAAAGAGGCGGCGCGCGGGGAGATCCTCGACTGCCTGGAGCGCGTCGGGATCCGTCAGGCGCCGCGGCGTCTGGCGGCCTATCCGCATCAGCTCTCCGGCGGCGAGCGCCAGCGGGTGATGATCGCCATGGCGCTGCTGACGCGCCCGGAGTTGCTGATCGCCGATGAACCGACCACCGCCCTGGACGTGTCAGTGCAGGCGCAGATCTTGCAACTGCTGCGCGAGCTAAAGCGGGAGCTGAACATGGGGTTGCTGTTTATCACCCATAACCTGAGCATTGTCCGTCAGCTGGCTGACCGGGTAGCGGTGATGCAGAACGGCCGCTGTGTGGAACAAAATGACTGTCGGGCGCTGTTCAGCGCGCCGGCGCATCCCTACACCCAACGCCTGCTGGATAGCGAACCAGACGGTGAGCCGGTGCCGCTGGCCGTCGATGCCCCGGTGCTGCTGCAGGCGGATGATTTAAACGTGGCATTTCCTGTTCGCAAAGGGATCCTGCGCCGGGTGGTCGATCACCATCGGGTGGTCAACAGCCTCAGTTTTCAGCTACGCGCCGGCGAGACGCTGGGCCTGGTGGGCGAATCGGGATCGGGAAAAAGCACCACCGGTCTGGCGCTGCTGCGCCTGATCTCATCCGAGGGCAGGATAACCTTTGCCGGCCAGCCGATTCAGGGGCGTAACCGCCGACAGCTGCTGCCGCTGCGCCGACAAATGCAGGTGGTTTTTCAGGATCCGAACTCGTCGCTCAATCCGCGCCTGACGGCGCAGCAGATCATTGAGGAAGGCTTGCGCGTCCACCAGCCGACGCTGACGGCAGCCGAACGCGAACAGGCAGTGATCCTCGCCATGCAGGAGGTCGGCCTCGATCCGGCCAGCCGCCAGCGCTACCCGGCAGCCTTCTCCGGTGGCCAGCGCCAGCGTATCGCCATCGCCAGAGCGTTGATCGTCAAGCCGCAGCTGCTCGTCCTCGACGAGCCGACCTCATCACTGGATAAAACCGTTCAGGCGCAGATCCTGAATCTGCTGAAAGCATTACAGCAAAAGCATCAGCTGGCCTATATTTTTATCAGTCATGATTTACGCGTGGTGCGGGCGCTGTGTCATCAGGTGATGGTGCTGCGTCAGGGAGAGGTGGTTGAACAGGGCGAGTGCCAGTCCGTCTTCAGCGCACCCCGACACGAGTATACCCGCCAGCTGCTGGCGCTGAGCTGACGGTCAGAAGGGGTTGTTGCCGGAGAAGGGCTCGGCGATGGCCACGCCAAAATTTTTCAGACGACAGGTGGCGGCGAATTCATCCTGCAGGTTAACGAACAGGCACGGTTCGCCTTCGCACTCAAGGACTGAACAGTCGACTTCGATGTCGCTTAACGCCTGGCTGAGCTTATGCATAACCGGCCAGGCTTTCTCACCGTCCGGACTCAGCAACTTCAGGGCAACGAGACTGTTCTCGTTCTGCGCGCCGTTTTGCGGAATCGGTTCAACTCTGGAACCCGCAAAACCGGCCAGCCAGCGATAGCTCTGCGGCAGACGGTGTACGATAGAGAGTTGTTGTGTATTCACGTGGTTTCCCCGGAAGCAAAAGGCTTCACAATAAATTTACATCAATATTAACACACTGTTGACAAATAGTCCTGCCTTGACGCAGAAAACGTTTACAGCCGCGGCGGGCCAGGGCTAAGCACTTATAATCCAGCGCGTTATTTTTATACCCGGCGAGCCGATTGGCGCTATATGTACCCGTTTCTGTGATCCAAAACAACTTTTTTATCGCAACAATGCGACTTTTTACACTAATTGATTTTACATAAAGGAAACAAATCGCAGAACCCTGAAGCTCATTCTGGTTGACATGTATCAAGAAAGGGGCGATTTCGCCCCTGAAAATGTGACCTAGTGTGCGATTTTTCGCCGACGGGAAGCGTAAAGCGAGAAGAAAATAGAACAGGTTGCGCAGAAGGCAATAGAGATCAGCATTGGCCAGGCGGTGGTAAACGTCGCCATCGACAGCAGCGCGCCAATAATCGCCCCGATACCAAAACGAAACGTTCCGGCCAGTGACGAAGCGGTGCCGGCCATATGCGGAAACTCATCGAGGATCACCGCCATGGCGTTAGACGACACCATCGATACGCAGCCGACAAAGGCCGCCACGCCGATCACCAGCGACCAGAAGCCGACGTCCAGCAGCGCGCAAACCACCATCCATACCGCCATGGCAAACTGGATCCACAGCCCGGCCCGGAACATGCGCAACGCCCCCACCCGCCGCACAAACCGGCTGTTGAACATGGTCATCAGGAACAGGAAAACAATGTTCAGCGCAAAATAGTAACCAAAGTGCTGAGGCGCAACGTGGTTAATATTGATATAGACGAAAGGCCCGGCACTGAGGAAAGAGAACATGCCGGCGAAGCTAAAGCCGCTCGCCAGCATATAGCTCAGCACCCGCTTGTGACGGAACAGGGTGGCAAAATTACCCAGCGTGGTGCGCAGATGGAACGGCTGACGCCTGTCAGCTGGCAGCGTTTCGCGGATAAACAGGCCGATCATCAGCGAGGCGAGCAGGGCCACCAGCGCGAGGATCCAGAAGATGGCATGCCAGCTAAACCAGACCAGCACCGCACCGCCGACCATCGGCGCCACCAGCGGCGCAATGGTCGTCACCAGCATGACAAACGACATCATCCGTGAAAACTCATCTTTCGGATAGATATCGCGCATCAGGGCATTGATCACCACGCTGGCGGCCGCGGCCGCCAGACCGTGGAAGAAACGCATGACAATGAGCATATCGATGGTCTGCGACAGGGCGCAAGCCACCGCCGCCGCGGCGAACACCAGCGTCCCGCCGAGGATCACCGGTTTGCGACCAAGGCTGTCTGCCATCGGCCCGTACAGCAGCTGACCCAGCGCAAAGCCCAGGATATAGGTGCTGAGCGTCATCTGCGCGCTGCCGTCCGGGACGTTGTACTGGGCGGCGATCACCGGCAGCGCCGGAAGATACATATCGATCGACAGCGGCATCAGCATGGCCAGCAGGCCGAGGATAAACACAATTCCCAGAGAAGAATTCTGCTTCACTGTCACGTTTTACTCCGTGCCTGCGGGGCGCCTACGCTGGCGATTTCCGTTTCCGTCAGCGGACGATATTCACCCGGCGCCAGCGCGTCATCCAGCAGGATATCGCCGATGCGCTCCCGGTGCAGGCCAACCACATGGTTGCCCACGGCGGCGAACATGCGTTTCACCTGATGGTAGCGCCCTTCGCTGATGGTCAGGCGCACTTCGGTCGGGGTGATCACTTCCAGCACTGCCGGCTTAGTGAGATCTTTTTCATTGTGCAACTGGACGCCTTTGGCAAACAGCTCTGCGGTCCCTTCCGCCAGCGGGCTTTCCAGCTCCACCAGGTAGGTTTTTTCACAATGGTGGCGCGGCGAGGTAATGCGGTGCGACCACTGGCCGTCATCGGTCATCAGCACCAGCCCGGTGGTGTCGATATCCAGGCGCCCGGCGGCGTGCAGCTTGTGCGCCACCGGCTCATCGAGGAAATAAAGGATAGTCGGATGATCGGGATCGTCGGTGGAACAGACGTAACCCTGCGGCTTGTTCAGCATAAAATAACGGGGGCCGTTCTGCTGGGTCAGCGTATTACCATCATATTCCACCTCGTGCTCTGGCTGGAGCTTAAAAGAGGCATCTTTCACAATGTCGCCGTCCACGGTAACACGGCTGCCGCGGATTTCACGCCCGGCAATAGCCCGGCTGACGCCAAGCTGCTGAGCGATAAACTTATCAAGTCGCATGAATTTTTTTAGCCTGTAATAGTGCTGGAGCGGGCAACTCGCCCGAAAAAGAAGAATTTCACTGGCTAGTATAACGGGCTCTTAACACCACTCAAGGGAAAAGATTCATGGCATACTATTCGCGAGTTAATTAGCCCCGTGAATTCATGACTTTTACATTACGCCCCTACCAACAAGAAGCCGTCGATGCCACCCTCGCCTGGTTTCGTCGCCATACCGAGCCGGCGACCATTGTCCTGCCCACCGGCGCGGGCAAAAGCCTGGTGATTGCCGAGCTTGCCCGGCTGGCCCGCGGCCGCGTGCTGGTGTTGGCCCACGTCAAAGAGCTGGTGGCGCAGAACCATGCGAAATACTGCGCCCTTGGCCTCGAGGCGGATATCTTTGCCGCTGGTCTGCAGCGTAAAGAGAGCCACGGCAAAGTGGTGTTCGGCAGCGTGCAGTCGGTGGCGCGCAACCTCGATCAGTTTCACAGTGAATTTTCGCTGCTCATCGTCGATGAATGCCACCGTATCAGCGATGACGACGACAGCCAGTATCAACAGATCATAAGCCACCTGCGGCAGGTGAATCCTCAGCTCCGGCTGCTCGGCCTGACGGCCACCCCGTTCCGCCTCGGCAAGGGTTGGATCTATCAGTTTCACTACCACGGCATGGTACGTGGCGATGAGAAAGCACTGTTTCGCGACTGCATCTATGAGCTGCCGCTGCGCTATATGATTAAGCACGGCTACCTGACGCCACCGGAACGCCTTGATATGCCGGTGGTGCAGTACGATTTCAGCCGTCTGCAGGCGCAAAGCAACGGCCTGTTCAGCGAAGCCGATCTTAACCACGAACTGAAAAAACAGCAGCGCATAACACCGCATATCGTCAGCCAGATCGTGGAGTTCGCCGAAAGCCGTAAAGGGGTGATGATCTTCGCCGCCACCGTGGAACACGCCCGGGAAGTGACCGGTCTGCTGCCGGCGGCGCAAGCCGCGCTGATCACCGGGGAAACGCCTGGACCAGAGCGGGATCGCATTATCGAGGCGTTTAAAGCGCAGGAGTATCGCTATCTGGTGAACGTCGCGGTGTTGACCACCGGCTTCGACGCCCCGCACGTTGACCTGATCGCCATCCTCCGCCCCACCGAGTCGGTGAGTCTTTACCAACAGATCGTTGGCCGCGGCCTGCGCCTGGCGCCGGGCAAAACCGACTGCCTGATCCTCGACTACGCCGGCAACCCGCATGACCTGTACGCCCCGGAAGTGGGGACGCCGAAGGGGAAAAGCGACAACGTGCCGGTGCAGGTCTTCTGCCCGGCCTGCGGCTTCGCCAACACCTTCTGGGGCAAAACCACCGCCGACGGCACCTTGATTGAGCATTTTGGCCGCCGCTGCCAGGGCTGGTTTGAAGATGATGACGGCCACCGCGAACAGTGCGACTTCCGCTTTCGCTTCAAAAACTGCCCGCAGTGCAACGCGGAAAACGATATCGCCGCCCGCCGCTGCCGCGAGTGCGACACGATTTTGGTCGACCCGGACGATATGCTGAAGGCGGCGCTGAAGCTAAAGGACGCGCTGGTGCTGCGCTGCAGCGGTATGGCTATGCAGCACGGTAGCGACGAGAAAGGCCCGTGGCTGAAAATCACCTACTATGATGAGGACGGCGCCGACGTGAGTGAGCGCTTCCGTCTGCAAACGCCCGCCCAGCGTACCGCCTTTGAGCAGTTGTTTATCCGCCCGCATACCCGTACGCCGGGCGTGCCGTTACGCTGGATAACCCCGGCGGATATCATTGCCCAGCAGGCGCTGCTGCGCCATCCTGACTTTGTCGTCGCCCGAATGAAGGGGCAATACTGGCAGGTGCGGGAAAAAGTTTTCGATTATCAGGGCCGTTTCCGTCGCGCCAATGAGCTGCGTTAATCCGCCAAAAACTGAGGTTTTGATTGCCGCTGTGCCGATTGGCGGCTATAATGCCGCCCGCTTTTGCATTCGCAAAGCAGATAATCTGCCTGCAGCTGGGTCGCCTGTTGCAGGCTTTATATATAGAGAGACATCAATGTTTACTATCAACGCAGAAGTACGTAAAGAGCAGGGTAAGGGTGCGAGCCGCCGCCTGCGCGCAGCTAACAAGTTCCCGGCAATCATCTACGGTGGCGAAGCTGCTCCGGTTGCTATCGAACTGGATCACGACAAACTGTGGAACATGCAGGATAAAGCTGAATTTTACGGCGAAGTTGTGACCCTCGTTATCGATGGCAAAGAAGAGAAAGTTAAAGTTCAGGCTGTTCAGCGTCACGCGTTCAAGCCGAAACTGACCCACATCGACTTCGTTCGCGCGTAATCGCCGATAGCAAGTTGTATGGCAAACGCCCTGGTGTCTTCTGACCCGGGGCGTTTTGTTATCGGCGCCGCCAAAGTTCCGGCGCCTCGTCCACGAGGTCGCTCAGCATCCGGTGCTTATTCATGCCGGGCAGCCAGAGCATCACCATGGTCACGTTCAGTCCCTGACTGCCGACCTCGGTAGCTATTTCAGCAACCCCCTGCCACTCGCCTGGCCGTAAATGTTCCGGTAAAAATCCCCAGCCCATCCCCTGCTCCATCGCATGGCGCAGCAGCGCGATTTCATTCATATACAGCGTATGGCCTGATATCTGTAGCCGGCGGGCGATCTGATCGTCACTGCGCCGGTGCATCACCAGCTGTGGCGTTAGCGATAAATTCAGCAATGTCAGCGGCCGTGCGGCGTCAGTAAACAATCCTTGCGCGGCGTAAAAACGTAAATCAACGGTGCCCAGCGCCCGCCACTCCATTTCGCTGCCCAGCGTACGATTATTAGCCTGGCAAATGGCCATATCCGCGATGCCCTCGCTCAGCGCCTGCTCGGCTTCGCGCCGCGAGGCGCTCCAGCAGCTTAAACGGATCTGCCGCCGGGCAAGCGTATCAGCCAGCAAACAGAGAAATTCACGCGGCACGAAGGGATCGTACACCAGACGTAACGCCTGCCAGGCCGTTTGCGGCAGCGTTTGCGCAAAAGACTCGAAAGCCTGCGCCTGACGCAACAGCAGGTGTGCCTGGCGAAAAAGCTGCTCGCCTTCGGCGGTTAGCGTCAGGCTACGCCCTTCACGGCTGAACAGCCGGTAGCCCAGCGCATCTTCCAGATAGTCCAGCAGATCGCGAAGCGTGGTCCGGTCTTTAGCTAAACGAATGGCCGCCTGCGACAGGCTGCCAGTTTCGGCGATGGTGGCGAAGGCCTCAATCTGTGCGAAAGAATACTGCAGGGTTTTCATCCCTCTCTCCCTTGCGGGGGAAAATCCCCCCTATGCTGATTTTAGCCTTCGCGAGCCGATTTATATACTGCGCAGCGAATCTATGGCAAACGAGGAAATAAAAATGATAAAAAAACCACTGGCTCTGGCGTTAATTTTGGCGGCGCTGCCGGCGGCGGCGATGGCGCAAAACTGCGGCGACCTGACGCTGGATGTCTGCCCCACCCCTTACGACCAAACGCTACCCGCGGCCAAAGACATGCTCACCTGGGATCAGGCGTCACGCGTCGTTGGCTTTCGTAACGACTATCGCAATTATGCCGGAGACGTCTTCCGCCACGGCGCAGCGGTCCCGCTGGAGCGTGCTGAAAAGCCACTGACCCACGCCAGCTATACCCTCAACGGCCACACCTGGACGCTACAGGATTACCTGAAGCGCGAGAACGTCAGCGGCATGCTGGTGCTGAAAGATGGCAAAGTCGCCTGGAAATACCTTGGCAACGGCAACACCGATACCACGCTGTGGACCTCTCGCTCGGTGGGGAAATCGGTGGTTTCGACGCTGGTGGGCATCGCCATTCAGCAGGGGAAAATCCACTCCCTCGATGACCTGATTACCGTTTATGAACCCGAACTAAAAGGCACCGCCTGGGACGGTGTAACGCTCAGGCAGCTCATTCAACATACCAGCGGCGTGGACTGGAATGAAGATTACACCAATCCGCAGTCGCACTTTGCCCGCCTGACCCAATGTGAAGCGCAGCCCGGCGCCTATGATTGCGTACGTAAAATCGTATCGGCACTGTCGCGCAAACACCCGGCAGGCGAGCAGTGGTCCTACTCTTCCGGCGGCGCCTGGTTGCTGGGCGATGTGCTGGAACGCGCGACCGGTATGTCGCTGGCCGCCTGGCTTGAGCAGTCGCTGTGGCAGCCTGCGGGTATGGCCCACGATGGCGTATGGCATGCTTATCAGCAAGGGAAGCATGATGTTGGCGCCCACGGCTTTAACGCCACCCTCGAAGACTGGGGCCGCTTTGGCGAGTTTGTCGCCCGCGATGGTCGGTTAAGCAACGGCAAACAGCTGGTGCCCGCTGGCTGGTTCGACCAGGCCGCAAGCTGGACAAAAGCGCTAAACTCGGTTTCAGCAGCGCATCCGCAAGGTATCTACGGCTATCAGTGGTGGAACAACGCCATTCCGGCCAATGCGCAACACGTACAGCCGACGCCGCAGGAAGGACTGCAGGGCTCGCTGTGGGCGCTGGGGATCTATGGCCAGGTGATCATGGTGAACCGCGCGGAACATCTGGTGATCGTCCAGTGGTCGACCTGGCCGCAGGCGGAACCGTCCTTCAACGCCCAGCCGCTGGAAGCGGCGCTGATGTACAGCGCCATTGCCCGCGAATTGCGCTAATCTCCCCTGCTCCTTGCCGCTTAGCTGGCGAGGAGCGTATCGGCATTCAGCGCCAGATGCTGCAACAGCATTATCGTTTTCGCATCCATGATCTCGCCATCGCGAATAGCCTGCAGCGCCCGCGCCAGCGGCCACTCCAGCACTTCAATATCCTCACCTTCTGCCGCCAACCCGCCGCCGTCGCCCCGACGGTCATCGGCCTGATATTCCGCGATAAAAAAGTAGAGCTTCTCGGTCACGGAGCCTGGACTCATAAAGACAGTGAAGACGGGTTCGACCCGCGTCACGCGAAAGCCGGTCTCCTCTTCCGCTTCGGCAACGATCCGCGCCTCCGGCGAGGCGTTATCCAGCAGCCCGGCGGCAGCCTCAATCAGATACCCATCATGACCGTGGGTAAATACCGGAAATCGGAACTGGCGCGTCAGGACCACCGTCCGCTTCTCACGGTTATAGAGTAAAATGACCGCGCCGTTGCCGCGATCATAGGCTTCCCGGCTCTGCTCCTGCCAGCAACCGTCCCGGCGCAGCAGTTCAAAAGTATATTTTTTCAGGGTGTACCAGTTGTCAGAGAGCAGCGTCTCGCGAACGTGGCGGACGTGCGGTGCGTGAGTTTGCATGTTATATCCCCTTTGAGATGACAGCTGGCACCATAACATGCATAATCAGGCACAAACAAGATCATTCGTGAAGGAAAAATCATGCTCGCCAGTCAGAGAAAACAGCAGATCCTCCAGATCCTCACCGAGGAAAAACAGGTGATGTCCGGGGAGCTAAGCCAGCGGTTCAACGTCTCCGAGGACTCCATTCGCCGCGATCTGCGCGAGCTGGCGGCGGAAGGAAAACTGCAGCGGGTCCACGGCGGCGCACTGCCGGTTTCTGCCGCTATTGCGCCTATTGAAACGCGCAAAAGCGTGCAGATCGCCTCCAAGCAGGCGGTCGCCCGCGCCGCCGCTGCGCTGATCCAGCCTGGACAGGTGGTGATTGTCGATGGCGGCACCACCACTGCAGCAATGATCGGCTTTTTACCTGCGGAACTGAACTGTACGGTGGTCACCCACAGCCCCGGCATCGCCGTGGCGCTGGTGGACCACCCGCGAATCGAGGTGATCCTGCTCGGGGGCAAAGTGTTTAAACATTCGGTCGTCGCTGTGGGCGCCGAGACGCTGGCGGGTATGGCGCGGATCAATGCCGATCTGTTCTTTATGGGGGTGACCGGCATCCACCCGCGGGCAGGTTTCACTACCGGTGATTATGAAGAAGCGGGCATCAAACGCGCACTGGCGGCCAGAGCGGCGGAAACCGTGGTGATGGCGTCCCGGGAGAAGCTCAACGCCGCGTCAGCCTTTGCCATCGGCGAACTGAGCCTCGCCAGTACGCTTATCGTCGACGGTGAACCCGACGCCGCGCTGCGCCAGCAGCTGGTGCAGTGCGGCGTGGAGATCATCCCCGTTCAGCGATAGCGCCGACAGGGCATGGGGCTTAATTGCCGCCGGACGTCCGGCGCTGCAGCTGGTCGCGCAGGTTCGGCGGGGTGCCCTTAATGGTCAGGGTATCGGTGGCGGGATCCCAGAATACGCGTTCACCTAACAGCATGGCGTCGAAGTTAATGGTCAATCCGCCGCCGCTGCCGGCAAACTTGGTCAGCTGGCGTAAGGTGCTGCGATCCGCCGGGAAGCTCTCTTCCAGCTCATAGCCCTGCGCGGCAGTGAATTCCTGGAAGCTCTTTTCGCTGACGCCGGCGAGCTCTTTGGACAGCGACTCCAGCTCAATCTCTTCCCCGGCCTGCAGCTGTTCGTTACAGTACGCGTAGACCTGCTGACGCACATTCTGTCGCTCGGATTTATCAAGCTGAGCATCGGCGGCGAAGTCATCCACC
>NZ_PJDK01000082.1:0-22564 GCF_002837615.1 Klebsiella sp. X1-16S-Nf21 | reverse complement strand
ATTAATCACGCTAACTGGTGAAACATAAAACACAGATCATGAATAATCTGCCGCTGCTAAATGATTTACGCGTCTTTATGCTGGTCGCTCGCCGGGCCGGGTTCGCCGCCGCCGCCGAAGAGCTTGGCGTATCACCGGCGTTCGTCAGCAAGCGGGTTTCGCTGCTGGAGCAAACCCTGAATGTGGTGTTGTTGCACCGGACCACCCGCCGCGTCACCATTACCGAGGAGGGGGAGCGGATCTACGAATGGGCGCAGCGCATTTTGCAGGATGTCGATGAGATGATGGACGAGCTTTCCGACGTACGTCAGGTGCCGCAGGGAACGCTGCGTATTATCAGTAGCTTCGGCTTTGGTCGCCGGGTGGTGGCCCCGGCGCTGTCGGCGCTGGCCCTTCAGTACCCGCAGCTGGAACTGCGTTTCGATGTCCAGGACCGGCTGGTGGATTTAGTCAATGAAGGGGTGGATCTCGATATTCGCGTGGGCGATGATATCGCGCCGAATCTGATTGCCCGCCAACTGGCGGCCAACCACCGCGTGCTCTGCGCCTCGCCGCAATTCCTTGCCCGCCATCCACCGCCGAAACAGCTGAGCGATCTGGCCGCCTTACCCTGCCTGGTGATTAAAGAACGCGATCATCCGTTTGGCATCTGGCAGTTGCACAGCAAAGAGGGGCAGCATGCGATCAAGGTGACCGGGCCGCTGTCGTCCAACCATGGTGAAATTGTGCATCAGTGGTGTCTGGACGGGCAGGGGATTGCGTTACGTTCATGGTGGGACGTCCGGGAGAATATCGCCAGCGGCCATCTGGTGCATGTGCTGCCGGAATTCTTTCAGCCTGCCAACGTCTGGGCGGTCTATGTCTCCCGGTTGGCGACGTCGGCTAAAATTCGCACCACCGTGGAGTTTCTGCGCCACTACTTTCAGCAGCACTATCCGCAGCATGAGCCGACGGCCAGCGCCGTCGGCAGAGGCGATTAAACCCCAAGGCGGTCGCGCAGGCTGTAGTAGGCGGCGCCCATGGCGGTAAAAGGAATGCGCAGGCTGCGGCCGCCCGGGAACGGGTAGTGCGGCAGTTTGGCGAAGGCGTCGAACCGCTCGGCGTCGCCGCGCAGCAGCTCTGAAATCAAGCGTCCGGCAAGGTGGGTACAGGTCACGCCGTGGCCGCTGTAGCCCTGCATGTAGTAAATATTGTTATCGAGACGCCCGAACTGCGGCATCCGCGACAGGGTCAGCAGGAAGTTGCCGGTCCAGCGGTAGTCAATTTTCACCCCCTGCAGCTGCGGGAAGGTTTTCAGCAGCTTCGGCATAATCAGCCGCTCCACGTCGTCCGGATCGCGCGCGCCGTAGACCACGCCGCCGCCGTACAGCAGACGGTTGTCGCCGGTCAGACGGTAGTAGTCCAGCAGGTAGTTACAATCTTCCACACAGTAGTTTTTCGGGATCAGCGAGCGGGCGACCTCTTCCGACAGCGGAGCGGTAGTGACCACCTGGGTGCCACACGGCATGCTGCGTTTCGCCAGCTCCGGCTCCAGTTTATCGCCAAGATAGGCGTTGCCGGCGACGATCACGTAGCGCGCGGTGACCTGGCCGCGCGCGGTGCTGACCACCGCCGGGCTGCTGTGCTGGATGCGGGTGACCGGCGACTGCTCATACACCCGGCCGCCGTTCAGGCGAATGGCGTCCGCTTCACCGATGGCGAGGTTCAGCGGGTGAATATGGCCGCCGCTGTGGTCAAGCAGGGCGCCGACGTAGCGGTCGCTGTCCACTTCGCGACGAATGGCCTCTCTGTCCAGCAGCTCCAGTTGGGTGTTGCCGTAGCGCTCCCAGTTGGCTTTCTGCTCTTCCAGGGTTTCCAGCTGTTTATGGTTCATCGCCACGAACAGGCCGCCCGGGCGGTAATCGCACTGGATCTGGTAGCGCTGGATGCGCTCGCGAATAATATCGCCGCCTTCGAACATCATGCTGCCGAGCATTTTGGCCGCATCCGGGCCGTAGTTCTTTTCAATGACGTCGATATCGCGGCTATAGGAGTTGACCAGCTGACCGCCGTTACGGCCGCTGGCGCCGAAGCCGATGCGCGCCCCTTCCAGCACCACCACGTCGTAGCCCATTTCGGCCAGATGCAGAGCTGAGGAGAGGCCGGTGTAGCCGCCGCCGACGACGCAGACGTCACAGTTGATGGATCCCTCCAGCGTCGGGAACGGTTCATACTTATTGGCGCTGGCGGCGTAGTAGCTAGTGGTATGTTCAGTCATGATCAAGACTCCAGGGCAATCCAGATGGTTTTCAGTTCGGTGAATTTTTCCAGCGCGTGCAGCGATTTATCGCGCCCGTTGCCGCTCTGCTTGTAGCCGCCGAACGGAACGGTCATATCACCATCGTTATAGTTGTTGACGAAGACCGAGCCAGCCTTCAGGCGACGGCTCATGCGGTGGGCGCGTGACAGATCGCGGGTCCACACGGCGGCGCCGAGACCGTAGTCGCTGTCATTGGCAAGCAGCAGCGCCTGTTCTTCGCTTTTGAAGCGCGTGACCACCAGTACCGGGCCGAAGATCTCTTCCCGGCTGAGGGTCGATGCAGGGTCGACGTCAACGAAAATGGTCGGGCCGACGGCGGCAGGCCACGGATTTTTCCGTCCGTCGAGGAACAGCGTGCTTTTGGCTTCGCCACCGCGGATAAAACTGTGCACGTTGTCGGCATGGGCGTTATCAATCAACATGCCCATGGTGGTGTCCGGATCGAGCGGGTTACCCGGCTGCCAGTGTTGTGCTTCGGTTTTCAGCCGCGCCAGAAACTCGTCAGCGATGCTCTCCTCGAGCAGCAGACGGGTCCCGGCGATGCACACCTGGCCCTGGTTATAGAAGATGCCGCCGGCGGTGGCGCTGACCGCTTGTTGCAGATCCGGGCAGTCGGCGAAGACGATGTTGGCGCTCTTGCCGCCCGCTTCCAGCCACACGCGCTTCATATTGCTGTCGCCGGCGTCTTTCAGCAGCTGCTTGCCGGTGCGGGTGGAGCCGGTAAAGGTAATGACTTCAACATCAGGATGCAGGGCCAGCGCCTGCCCGGCCTCGTGACCAAAGCCGCTGACCACGTTCAACACGCCGTCCGGCAGGCCGGCCTCTTTCGCCAGCCCGGCCAGACGCAGGGCGGTGAGCGGCGATTTTTCTGAGGGTTTGAGGATCACGCTGTTGCCCGCCGCCAGCGCCGGGCCGAGTTTCCAGCAGGCCAGCAGCAGCGGGAAGTTCCACGGCACCACCGCGGCGATCACGCCAATTGGTTCGCGAACGATCATCGCCAGCTCGTTGCTGCCGGTGGGGGCCACTTCGCCATAGACTTTATCCAGCGCTTCGGCATACCAGCGAATGGCGCGGGCGGCGCCGGGAATATCGTCGCGCAGGCTGTGGCGAATCGGTTTGCCGGTATCCAGCGTTTCCAGCAGCGCCAGCTCTTCACGATGGGCCTCCATCAGATCAGCAAAGCGAGTGAGGATCGCTTTACGCTGTGCGGGGGAGGCCTGCGACCAGTCGCCATTATCAAAAGCCTGGCGCGCGGCCTTCACCGCCCGTTCGACGTCGGCTTTTTTACCGCGGGCGACCTGCGCTAATGTCTGCTGCGCGGCAGGGTCGATAGTTTCAAAGGTGGTATTATCGGCCGCGGCGCAATATTCGCCGTTAATAAATAAGCGCGTTTCAATGGCCAGGTTTTTCGCTTTTTCCTGCCAGTAAGCCAGGTGCTGAAAATTCATCATGACTCCTTAAAAACATTATCGGCACATTAATCAGTTCGGCGTTTTCAGGCTGCACGGGGGCACTGCGCCGGGCGCAGGGCATAATGTATCCCCGGAGTTGAATACCGTTTTATTCCCCTGAATGGCGACAGGTTGTTTACAACCCGAATTATTCAGGAGCGAGTCGCCATTCACTGGCGTTAATTATTTCGGGGCCAACAGGAAATAATATTCCGTACGGCGCAGGCGTAATTACTACGATTTCTTCGCCGCGACGAAAATAGATTTTCCGCCGCGACAGGCCTGAAGAAAGCCTGAACCTCGTTCAGGCTAAATAATCAGAATGTGGTGGGGGTGTGGGCACTGATGATGCGGCAGATGCCTGCCGAGGTGTTGCTGAAGCTGTGCGGGATGCCGGTATTAATGGCATAGCTCTGTCCAGCCACCAGGTGATACGACTGACCGTTAATGGTCAGCACGATCTCACCTTCCAGTATGGTGCCTATCTCCTCACCCTGATGCTTAATTCTCTCCCCGGTCGTGGTTCCAGGCTGGTAAGTTTCAAAAATCATCGCCAGCGTACGGTTCGGATTTCCGTTATGAACCAGCTTCATGGAAACGCCCTGACTTCCCATCTCAATCAGGTCATCCTGATTAATGACCACCTGGGGTTCGTCCGGCTTTTCGGGTTCAGAAAAGAATTCCGAGAGCGACAGCCCATAGACTTTCAGCAGCTTTTGCAGCGTACTGATGGCAGGACTGACTTTGTCCTGCTCTATGGTGCTGATGGCACTATGTGTCAACCCAGACAGTTCGGCGGCACGACGCTGTGAGAGACCCAGCTGTTGGCGGATCTCTGACAGACGTTTCCCTGGCGCCAGTCCGTCATCGCTCATATTTGCATTTCCTTAACGGTAGTGGTCAGCGCCGCCGCTTTTCAGCATGATGGCCCTGACAGGCGGTGATAAAACCATCAAACAACATACGTGACAGGGCGTATTCGCTACTGTTCCATTCAGGATGCCACTGTACGCCCAACGCGAAAGGATGATCGTTCACGCTGACCGCTTCCACCAGTCCATCCGGCGCTCGCGCCTCCACGCGCAGCTGCGGACTCAGGGTTTTTGCCCCTTGCCCATGTAGCGAGTTTACCCAAAACGTGTTGCAGCCCGGTATCAATTGCGACAGCAATCCTCCTTCCTGAACCTCAACCTGATGGGACGGCGCATACTGCTGTTCGACGGGCAGTTCAGGATCTTCACGATGTTCAAGGAGCTCAGGCTGCTCGAACAGACGACGATACAGAGTCCCGCCGGTGGCGACAACCAGTTCCTGCAGTCCACGACAGATGGCGAAAATGGGGATGCGCCTTTCGAGCGCGGCGTTAATCAGCGCCATGCTCAGAAGATCACGCCCGGGGTCGGCGTCAGGCTCATCGCCGTTTTCACCATAAAGGTGCGGCTGCACATTACTGGGGCTGCCTGGCAGGTAAATCCCGTCCAGTTTATCGACTAACGCGTTCAGCAGCTCCGGCTCCGCCAGCGCATGCGGCAGGGCGATCGGCAGTCCGCCGTGGTTAACAATGGCATTCAGGTACTTTTCTTGCAGAGTCTGGGTCTGGTGACCCTTAAGCCTGTTTCTACACATCACGACGCCAATAACTGGCTTGTACATTATATTTTCCATGATCGCCCTCACAAAGTGGACTAAATTATGACCGCTATAGCGGGTTTAACGGCCATATCGTTCAATATTTTCTCAATCTAGCAGTGGAAATAGCCCTTTGCAAACTTAATTTAACATTTGACAAACAATTTATTTGCATACACAGTCGATGGGGTGGACATTATATTTAACGGTCTGAGCACAGGACCGAAACCCAACCAACGGCGGTGAATCATGGAAACCAATATCGTAGAAGTTGAGAACTTTGTTCAGCAGACGGAAGAGAGACGGGTCAGCGCGTTCGCGAAAGAAGTGAAGCGCTACCTCGAAACCTACCCCGATACCCAGTATGTCGATGTCCTCCTTACCGACCTGAACGGCTGCTTCCGCGGCAAGCGCATTCCGGTTGCCGGCCTGAGCAAACTGGAGAAAGGCTGTTATTTCCCGGCCTCGGTGTTTGCAATGGATATTCTTGGCAATGTGGTGGAAGAGGCCGGCCTGGGTCAGGATATGGGCGAACCGGATCGCAGCTGCATTCCGGTACCCGGCACCTTAACGCCTTCGGCGGCTGACCCACAATCGATAGCCCAGGTACAGCTGACCATGGTTGATGAAGATGGCGCTCCCTTTGACGTTGAGCCGCGGAACGTACTCAACCGCCTCTGGCAGCAGTTGCGCCAGCGCGGGCTGTTCCCCGTGGTAGCGGTAGAGCTGGAGTTCTATTTACTGGACCGCAAACGCGACGCCGAAGGCTACCTCCAGCCGCCGTGCGCGCCGGGCACCGACGATCGCAACACCCAAAGCCAGGTCTACTCCGTCGATAACCTGAACCACTTTGCCGACGTGCTTTATGACATCGACGAGCTGGCCAAACTGCAGCTGATCCCCGCCGACGGCGCGGTGGCGGAAGCCTCGCCGGGCCAGTTTGAAATCAACCTTCACCATACCGATAACGTGCTGGATGCCTGCGATGATGCGCTGGCGTTAAAACGTCTCGTGCGTTTAATGGCGGAGAAGCATAAGATGCACGCCACTTTTATGGCGAAGCCTTATGAAGAGCATGCGGGCAGCGGGATGCACATCCACATCAGCATGCTGAACAATAAAGGGGAAAACGTGCTGGTGGACGGCGACGGGGAAGACTCTGTGCTGCTCAAACGCGCGCTGGCCGGGATGATCGATCTGATGCCGGCCTCGATGGCGCTGCTGGCGCCGAACGTGAACTCGTATCGCCGCTTCCAGCCGGGGATGTACGTCCCGACGCAGGCTTCGTGGGGGCATAACAACCGCACCGTGGCCTTGCGTATTCCGTGCGGCGAGCGGCAGAACCACCGCGTCGAGTATCGCGTGGCGGGGGCGGACGCCAACCCGTATCTGGTGATGGCGGCGATTTTTGCCGGCATTCTGCACGGGCTGGATAACCCCCAGCTGCCTTTGCAGGAAGAGGTGGAAGGTAACGGTCTGGAACAAGAGGGCCTGCCGTTCCCGATCCGCCAGAGCGATGCGCTGTGGGAGTTTATGCAGAACGATCATCTGCGCGAGCGCCTCGGTGAGCGTTTCTGCCACGTTTTCCATGCCTGTAAGCATGATGAATTACTGCAGTTTGAGCGTCTTATCACAGAAACCGAAATTGAGTGGATGTTGAAAAACGCCTGATGGTCGCCCCGCGAGGGGCCCATGAGTTTGGTAATCAGTAGCATCATACGGCCTGAGCGGAGCCTGGTCGTCCTTTTTGCTGGGAGCCCAGCCATTTCCCGGATGTCGCGTTAAGGAGCGCAGGCGGCAACGGGGCTTCAGTTAACGACACAGTGTGTGACGAGGAAATGAGATGATGCAGATGTTCAAATATCCGCAGGGAGAGGGAGGCCGCTCAGGCCGCATGGAATGCCAGCCAGCTACCGCTCACCGGTCCGTCTTACCCTTTTATCTATGCCTTACCCCTTTGCTAAGCAGGTTTGTCACGCGGACGTTGGGTCCGCAAACTGTTAACAGCAAGGGGGGAATGGGCGATGGCTATTAATCTTCCTGCGCATAACGCCGCTCAGGCGGGCAGACCACGCCTGCGTAAATCCCTCAAACTCTGGCAAGTGGTGATGATGGGGCTGGCCTATCTGACGCCGATGACGGTGTTTGATACCTTCGGCATCGTCTCCGGCATCAGCAATGGCCACGTACCGGCGTCTTATCTGTTGGCGCTGGCCGGGGTGCTGTTCACCGCCATCAGCTACGGCAAACTGGTGCGTCAGTTCCCGGAAGCCGGTTCCGCCTATACCTACGCGCAAAAATCCATCAGTCCGCACGTCGGTTTTATGGTCGGCTGGTCGTCGCTGCTCGATTATCTGTTTCTGCCGATGATCAACGTCCTGCTGGCGAAGATCTATCTCTCGGCGCTGTTCCCGGAGGTGCCGCCATGGGTGTGGGTGGTCACCTTTGTCGCCATTCTGACCGCCGCGAACCTGAAAAGCGTTAACCTGGTGGCCAACTTCAACACCCTGTTCGTGCTCGTGCAGATTTCGATCATGGTGGTGTTTGTCATTCTGGTGGTGCAGGGGCTGCACAAAGGCGAGGGGGTGGGGACCGTCTGGTCGCTGCAGCCGTTTATCAGCCAGAATGCGCATCTGATCCCGATTATTACCGGCGCGACGATTGTCTGCTTCTCGTTTCTCGGCTTCGACGCGGTGACCACGCTGTCGGAAGAGACCCCTGACGCCGCACGGGTGATCCCGAAAGCGATTTTTCTTACTGCGATGTACGGCGGCATTATTTTCATCGTCGCGTCGTTCTTTATGCAGCTGTTCTTCCCGGATATTCATCGC
Organism: Klebsiella sp. X1-16S-Nf21; assembly: GCF_002837615.1. NCBI lineage: Bacteria > Pseudomonadati > Pseudomonadota > Gammaproteobacteria > Enterobacterales > Enterobacteriaceae > Klebsiella > Klebsiella sp. X1-16S-Nf21. The sequence continues at coordinate 14,354 of NZ_PJDK01000082.1, read as the reverse complement.
TTTAAAGACCCCGATGCCGCGCTGCCGGAGATTGCGCTGTACGTGGGCGGCAAGCTGTTCCAGTCGATTTTCCTCTGCACCACCTTTGTTAACACCCTGGCATCGGGCCTGGCCTCGCATGCCAGCGTCTCCCGTCTGCTGTACGTGATGGGCCGCGACAACGTCTTCCCGGAGCGCATTTTTGGCTATGTGCATCCGAAATGGCGTACCCCGGCGCTGAACGTGATTATGGTGGGTATTGTCGCGCTGTCGGCGCTGTTCTTCGACCTGGTGACCGCCACGGCGTTGATCAACTTCGGCGCGCTGGTGGCGTTCACTTTCGTAAATCTGTCGGTGTTCAACCACTTCTGGCGGCGCAAGGGGTATAACAAAACCTGGAAGGATCGGCTGCACTATCTGCTGTTGCCGATGGTCGGCGCGTTGACGGTGGGCGTGCTGTGGATCAACCTCGAGGCCACCTCGCTAACGCTTGGTCTGGTGTGGGCGGCGCTTGGCCTGCTGTACCTGGCTTACCTGACCCGACGCTTCCGTAAACCGCCGCCGCAGTTCGATGCCACCAAAGCGGAGCAGGCCTGGGAGTCATAAACGTTTGATACTGCGCTTGAGCGAAGGCAGGCCCACAGGCCTGCCTTGGTTTTTGGTTCGGTAAGGGACAGTACAGGACGGTAAAGAAATCAGCAGAAAACGGCGGGGAACGGAAGGTATTATTTCTTCTTTTTATGGACAGGTAACTGACTGGCGCGCCGCTCTTTGAGGTACGACACCAGGCTGTAGATGGCGACGCCCAGCAGCGCCACCGCGACGATAAAGAGAATAAGACCCGACATAGACCAACCTAATGTTCTGTTTAGAAAGGGAAAAAGATACAGGGCTCTGTTTGAAGATAACATCGGGATATGTCTGAAAGATGACGCCTCATCGCGAGAATATCCGGCGGCGGGGTTGTGATAAAATATTTCCCGCAGGAATGTGACCGCCCGGGTTTCACCTGAAAGGATGTAACACTCCGTTAAGTGATTTTACAGAAGTGCGGCGTACAGCGGGTTACGCTGACCGCGAATAAGAACGATCTGAGAGTCAGTCATGTATAAGAAATCCCTCAGCCTGCTGGGCGTGGTGCTGGCGCTGTCTGCCTTTGCCAGCCAGGCTGAAAGTGAACGTCAGGCGAGCCGCGAGCAGATCGTGGAGCAGGTCCTCAAGCCGTGTGAAGGCAAAAAAGCGGGCGATAAGGTGGTGATCATCGATCGCCGCGGCGGCGAGCACGAGGCCATTTGTACCCTGACGGCGGTTCCGCTACCGGAGTAATGCCCGCCGCAAGGTGCCGCTTAGCGATACCGCGGCGCAGGCTGTCCGGTTCGTGCGCTGGTAAACAGCGCCAGTCTGGACTGCTCAAAAGCCTCCCATAGTCCCAGGTCATGAACCGGTGGTAAGGTGACCTGTTCCCCCATCTCCAGCCCCCTGAGAGCGGCGTCCACCAGATCCTCTGTGGTCATCACCGTGCCGGTGGGCAGGGCGTTCAACGCCACGCCGGAGGTCGGCCAGAGATCGGTGGCGGTCGCCGCCGGCAATACCGCCTGAATACGCACGCCGCTGTCGGCAAACTCATCCTGCAGACCGCGGGTGAAGCTCAACACCCAGGCTTTACTGGCGCTGTAGACCGCGCTACCTGGCAGCGTATGTAGCGCGAGGATGGAGGCAATATTAATGAGCGTTCCCCGGCGTCGTGGGATGAAAGCGGCCAGCGCGGCATAGCTCAGGCGCAGCAGCGCCGTGGTATTGAGCGTATGAATCGCCTGGTGCTCCCGCGGCGTACTGGCGAGAAAACCCGCCATTTTCGCGGTGCCGGCGTTGTTAATGAACAGGTCGATGGCGGGATCCTGCTGCAGACGCTGCTCTACGGCGGCAATCCCGTGCTCTTCGCTAAGATCGGCTTTGAGGATGCTGGCCTGGATGGCGTAGCGCGCCTGCAGCTGGTCGGCGAGCGCCAGCAGCCGGTCTTCACGACGGGCGGCGAGGATCAGGTTGTAGCCGCGGGCGGCGAGTCGTTCGGCATAGATCGCGCCGATACCTGAGGACGCGCCAGTGATAAAAGCAGTGTGCGATGGTTGGGTCATGAGAATTGCCTCGTAAAAGGTTGCATTATTAAACCAAATTCAGCATGAGATATTAGGTTTAATAATGCAACCATTTTGTCCGGACTTTTTCATTTTTGCCTGCCGCGGGCAGCGTTTAGTCGTTCAGCGGAATAGCGATGGTGATGTCTGCCGGGGCCAGCTCACGGCCATCCGCCGCCTGCAGGACCAGCTTACGCAGGGGCTGGCGCTGCTGACGGTCAATGAGCCGGGTCGCCGGTTCGTCGGGCTCGAACAGATAGTCGTCTGCCCACTGGGAGAGGGCGACCAGCACCGTCTGCAGGGCACGGCCCTTGTCGGTCAGGACATACTCCTGCCAGGCGCTGCCATCGGAGGCCGGCTGCAGGCGCAGGATGCCTTCATCCACCAGCATTTTCAGCCGCCCGGCGAGCATGTTTTTGGCAATACCGAGGTTTTTCTGGAATTCGCTAAACCGGCGCACCCCGCGTAGAGCATCGCGGACGATCAGCAGCGACCACCAGTCGCCGATAACATCGAGGGAGCGGGCGATAGGGCAACAGCTGTTTTCCAGACGGGTACGTTTCACGAAAGCCTCCAGGTTAATTGTTTCATTATAAAACTCTTTGCCCGGCAGGGGAAATTTTCGGCTACGGTCTAAGTTTGCGAGCGATTACCAGGAAAAATGTCATAAATCCGTCACAATTAATGCGATGATAATAAACGACTAAGGATGAAGGGATGAAAAAACGTCTACTTGCCGCCGCCGTTGCCGGCGCGGTGATGTTATCCGCTGGCGCTCAGGCGCAGGACTCGGCCGCCCCGGAGGGGTATCAGCTGCAGCAGGTGCTGATCATGAGCCGTCACAACCTGCGTGCGCCGCTGGCCAATAACGGCAGCGTGCTCGAGCAGTCCACCGCCAAGGCCTGGCCGCAGTGGGATGTGCCGGGCGGCCAGCTGACCACCAAAGGCGGCGTGCTGGAGGTGTATATGGGCCACTATATGCGCGAATGGCTGGCGCAGCAGAAGCTGGTGACCGGCGGTGAGTGCCCGCCGGAAAACGCGGTTTACGCCTATGCCAACAGCCTGCAGCGCACCGTCGCCACCGCGCAGTTCTTTATCACCGGCGCGTTCCCGGGCTGCGGTATCACGGTGCACCATCAGCCGCAGATGGGCACCATGGACCCGACCTTCAACCCGGTTATTACCGACGACTCCCCCGCGTTTCGCGAGAAAGCGCTGCAGGCGATGGAAAAAGAGCGTCAGGGGATGCAACTGACCGAGAGCTATAAGCTGCTGGAGACGATGATCGATTACCGCAACTCGCCCTCCTGCAAAGAGAAGCAGGTCTGCTCGCTGAGCGAGGGTAAGGATACCTTTAGCGCCGGTTATCAACAGGAGCCGGGGGTTTCCGGCCCGCTGAAGGTGGGCAACTCGCTGGTGGACGCCTTCACCCTGCAATATTATGAAGGCTTCCCGAAAGACCAGGTGGCGTGGGGGGAAATCACCAGCGATAAGCAATGGCAGGTGCTGTCGAAGCTGAAAAACGGCTACCAGGATAGTCTGTTTACCTCGGTAGCGGTGGCACAAAACGTCGCCAAACCGTTGGTTAAATATATCGATAACGCGCTGGTGGGCGAGGAGGCCAACAAGGCGAAAGTCACGCTGCTGGTGGGGCACGACTCGAACATCGCCTCGCTGCTGACGGCCCTGGACTTTAAGCCTTATCAACTACCTGGCCAGTACGAGCGCACGCCCATTGGCGGCAAACTGCTGTTTCAGCGCTGGCATGACAGCGCCGGTAATCGCGATCTGATGAAGATTGAGTATGTCTATCAAAGTACTGAACAGCTGCGTAACGCCGACGCGTTAACCCTGCAGGCCCCGCCGCAGCGGGTCACCCTGGCGCTTAACGGCTGCCCGGTTGACGATCAGGGATTCTGTCCGCTGGAGACCTTTAAAAAGGTGATCAACGAGGCGGCGAAATAATGTAAAAAACCCGGAGCAATCCGGGTTTTTTAGCAGGTTAGGGCGAGACCTGGCGGAAATAAACGTCCTAGACGTTTTTACGCTCAATCGTCTGTTCACCCCAGAACAGCGCATCTTTATCGGTTTTGGCAAAGGCCAGCGCCAGCACTTCGTCGCTGCCTTCCTCCCAGATTTGCTCCGCCAGTTTTTCATCGTAGTGGGCGACTTCGAAAATCGCCTCGGCGATCTCCGGCGAGGTGTTACGTAAACTTGCCCATTCGCCGACGCGATGTGCTTTTGCTTCTTGAGTTGGCATGTTACTCCTCCTGCAGAAGATTAGCCGTGGACTTTAACGGCCAGTTTGGCGACATGTTCGCCCTGATAGCGGGCGATGGCTAACTCTTCCTCGCTCGGCTGACGCGAGCCGTCTCCGCCGGCGATGGTGGTCGCGCCATAAGGGGTACCGCCGCGGACCTGGGAAATATCAAACAGCTCCTGGGCGCCGTAGCCGATCGGGACGATGATCATGCCGTGGTGGGCCAGCGTCGTCCAGGTCGAGGTAATGGTTTGTTCCTGTCCGCCGCCGGTGCCGGTTGAGCTGAATACGCTGGCGATCTTGCCGTACAGGGCGCCGGACGCCCACAGACCGCCGGTTTGATCGAGGAAGGTGCGCATCTGACCGGACATGTTGCCGAAACGAGTTGGGGTACCAAAGATGATGGCGTCATACTCTGCCAGCTCCTGCGGCGTGGCGACGGGCGCGTTTTGCGTTTTCCCGCCTGCTTTGGCAAATGCTTCAGCCTGCATGGTTTCCGGCACGCGCTTCACAACCACCTCAACGCCATCCACCCGGTTTGCCCCATCGGCGACGGCGTGAGCCATGGTTTCAATGTGTCCATACATGGAATAATAAAGCACCAGAATTTTAGCCATTTCCATCACTCCTCGGTTGCGTTATAAGCCAGCCAAATGGCTGGTTACCTTTAAAGATAAAGCCTCCGCCGGAGAGTGCAAATCCAACGGGCATTTATTTGATTTATAACAAAATGACAAAGCGTTATTTACTTTTCCTTGCACCGCGCGGCCTGAAAGGGAGAGAAGGAGGAAGCGTTGCGCCTGCCATTTTGGCTGGTGTGGCAAGGGTGTAGCATCAGGATACATTTTTGCCGACTATTTTTTCTCCGCCAGCAGAGCAGGTTAGAACCCGTACGCGCCGCGAGGGGGCTTTTTTCGCCCGGGTTTGTTTCTGGATATTTCATTTGCCGCCGTCAGCGGCAGTTATTCACTAACCTTATAGATACGCGGTAAGACAGCGGCATCGTCGCTCCCGCGTAATGCACTATGATGTCTAACCTAATGGAGGTCAGTAATGGCAAACCATCGTGGCGGTTCTGGCAACTTTGCTGAAGACCGTGAAAGAGCATCAGAAGCAGGACGTAAAGGTGGCCAGCATAGCGGGGGGAATTTTAAAAATGACCCTCAGCGCGCCTCAGAGGCTGGCAAAAAAGGGGGTAAAAACAGTCACGGTAGTCGTGAAAGTTAACGCGCGACTCGCACTGTTCTCTTTGATGCGGTGTTAATCTCCCCGACCCAACCGCATCGCCCTCGCCGCCGGCATCTGCCGGCGGTTTTTTTATCTGTCGGTGGTTGCGCTCCCGCCAGGCGGATTGCACACTGGTCGCCCGTTAATCGTCATGGCTGCCTTATGTCTTCGTTAAAATTCTCCATTACCCGCCAGGAAGCTCTTCTCATCATGATCACCATGTTCTGGGGAGGGACGTTCCTTGCCGTGCAGTATGCGGTGAGCCTCAGCGGGCCGCTGTTTTTTGTCGGTCTGCGTTTCGCGACTGCCGCGCTGGCGGTGGGCCTGCTCTCGCTGCGCACCCTGCGAGGGCTGACGTGGCTGGAGGTGAAGGCGGGGGTGGCGATTGGCGTGGCGATTGCGCTGGGGTATGGCCTGCAGACCTGGGGACTGCAGTCGATCTCCAGCAGTAAATCTGCCTTTATCACGGCGATGTATGTGCCGCTGGTACCGCTGCTGCAGTGGCTGTGCCTGGGTCGTATGCCGGGGGTGATGTCCTGCGTGGGGATTGTGCTGGCGTTTATCGGTTTGATCCTGCTGGCCGGGCCGGAAAATAATCTGCTGGCGCTTGGCGTGGGGGAGATGATTACTCTGGCGAGCGCGCTGGCGATCGCGGCGGAGATTATCCTTATCAGCGCCTGGGCCGGGAAAGTCGATGTCCGCCGGGTGACGGTCGTGCAGCTGGCGACCGCGTCGCTGGTGGCTTTCGCCGCCATGAAGCCGGCGGGTGAGGCGGTTCCGCCGTTGACGCCGGCCCTGCTCGGCGTCGCGCTGGGGCTGGGGATTTTCAGCGCGATCATTCAGGTGACCATGAACTGGGCGCAGCGCAGCGTCTCGCCGACGCGGGCCACCCTTATCTATACTGGTGAACCGGTATGGGCCGGTATTTTTGGCCGGCTGGCCGGTGAGCGTCTGCCGCTGCTGGCTCTGCTCGGCTGCGTCTTGATCCTCGCAGGGGTGCTGGTGAGCGAGCTGAAGTGGAAGCGCAAGTCGCCGCCGCAGGTTTCCACAAACGACGATGCGCAGCCGCTCACGGACCTGGCCGATCGCCGCGAGCCATAATTTTACGCTTCTGATCCTACAGCGGCGCTTATCCTGGCTGGCCTACTCGTCCGGCTCTGATTGTCTCCAGGCCCGCGCCAGCGCAGCGCCGCCGGGCGATGGCATCAGGCACGGCGTCGCTTTTATGCCGGGTGGCGGCTGCGCCTTACCCGGCCTACAACCCCAACTCACCGCTGGCGTAGGGGCTGCTGAAACTGCCGTTGTTGGCGGCCTCAAAATCGCTGAGACGTTCCCGGAAGGCCGGGGCAGCCCGCATGGATGCGGGCTGAGGGCCGTGTTTTGCAGGGACGCTGCCTCGGCCCGACCCGAAGCCTGCAGGGATAAGTCGAAGGCACCACGCAGTGGCGATGTTGCTGGCCGGAGCCCGGGGGTACAGGGGGCGGCGGCGACTGGCCGCCCCCTGTGCGCTCCCTGCGCCATAAGAGACATAACGCAGAAGACCTATCGGGAGCGCCATCTGCCCGGAAATAACACAGAACAACCGTTTTTCCGGGGCGAAACCGTTGCAAACCGATAACCGTATCAAATTATCCAGCCCTGACGGTCAGTCGGCCCACGCCAGCGCAGTGCCGCCGGGCGGTCAGGCTCCGTACCTGCGGCGGTGCCGGATGGCGGCATAAATGCCTTATCCGGCCTACAGGCTCACACCAGCCAGGCCCACGCGCCAACACCGCGCTAATGTGGCTTACACCGGCGTTACCCTGGCCTCCTTCGCCTCGCGCGTCCCGCGATGAAGCAGCGCGTGCAGCAGGATCGCCCCGAAGGTGGCCGTACCAATTCCGCCCAGCGTAAAGCCGCCCAGCGACAGCGCGAAATCGCCGGCGCCCAGCACCAGGGTCACCGACACCATGATCAAATTGCTGTTCTGGCTGAGGTCGACGCGGTTTTGCACCCAGATCCGCGCCCCGGCGACCGCGATCAGGCCAAAGACCACGATCGAGGCGCCGCCGATCACCGGCCCGGGAATGGTGTGGATTAATGCGCCAAACTTCGGCGAGAAGCCGAGCAGCATCGCGATCAGCGCCGCGGCGACAAAGACCAGCGTCGAATAAACCTTGGTCACCGCCATGACGCCAATGTTCTCCGCATAGGTCGTGACCCCGCTGCCGCCCACCGAGCCGGAGAGCATGGTCGCCAGCCCGTCGCCGACGAAGGCGCGCCCCATGTACGGGTCCATATTGCGCCCGGTCATCCCGGCGACGGCCTTCAGGTGCCCGAGGTTCTCGGCCACCAGGATCACCGCGACCGGCGCAATCAACATCATCGCCTGACCGTTAAAGGATGGGGTGGTAAAGTGCGGCAGCCCGAACCACGCCGCCTGGGCGAGGGGGGAGAAGTCCAGCGGTTTGCCAAGGCCAAAGCCGTTAGCCAGCAGGGCGTACAGTGCGCAGGCAACGATCAGGCCGACCAGGATCAGCAGACGCTGCAGCATCCCGCGGGTAAATACCGCGACTATGCCGATGCAGAGCACGGTCAACACCGCCATCCAGCTGTCGAAGGCGCTGGCGGAGACGCTGCGCACGGCAATCGGCGCCAGGTTCAGGCCGATTGCCATCACCACCGCGCCGGTCACCACCGGCGGCATCAGGCGCTCGATCCAGCGGGTGCCGATCTTCATCACCACCAGACCAATCAGGGTGTAAACCAGCCCGCAGGCGATGATCCCGCCAAGGGCGACGCTCAGATGAGGGTTCAGCCCCTGGCCGTTAAAGCCGGTAATGGCGATCACCACCCCGACAAAAGCGGCGCTGGAGCCGAGATAGCTCGGCACCCGTCCGCCGGTGACGACAAAGAACAGCAGAGTGCCGACGCCCGACATCAGAATCGACAGGTTGGGGTCGAGCCCCATCAACAACGGCATCAGCACCGTCGCACCGAACATCGCAACGGCGTGCTGCACGCCCATCACCAGCGTTTGTCCGGCCGACAAGCGTTCATCGGGGGCGACAACGCCGGACTCAGCGGCGGGGGAGGTCAACTTCCAGCGAGGAAAATCGAAGAGTGCCATGATGATATCCCGGGTTAAAGGTTAACAAGCGGGTCGCGTAAGCGTGTGATAACCGCGGTCAAACCACATCAGTCCCCGGGGCTCCGGGTGACGGGTAATGGCCACGACGTGACAAAACAGGATGTCGTGCGTGCCGACGCTGACGCGCTGGTCGATGCGGCAGTCGAAGCTGACCAGCGCCGCCTCCAGCCGCGGACAGCCGGTGGCGCCGGTCTGCCAGTCGGCGGCGGCAAAGCGCTCGTCCATTGCCGTTTTACCGCCAAACAGCGTCGACAGGGCCTCCTGTCCGGCCGCCAGGGTATTGACGCACAGCGTGTGGTGTTCGCTGAACACCGGCCACACCGAGGCCGAGCGGTTCAGGCAGACCAGCAGGGTCGGCGGCGTGTCGGTAACGCTGCAGACCGCGCTGGCGGTGAACCCCGCCCGGCCCGCCGGGCCATCGGTGGTAATAATGTTAACCGCGGCGCCGACGTGGGCCATGGCGTCACGAAAATTCGCTTTGTCCGCTAACTCCATCGCCAACTCCTTATGCCAGCAGGCAGGCTTCATCAAAGGACAGACGCGGCAGGCGACCATACAGCTTGCCGGGGTCGCCATAGCCGATGTTCACCAGCAGGTTGCTTTTCCAGCCGTTGTCGGCAAAAAACGCCGCGTCGACTTTTTCCCGGTCAAAACCGGACATCGGCCCGGTGTCGAGGCCCAGCGCGCGGCAGGCGAAAATCAGGTACGCCGCCTGCAGCGAGCTGTTGCGAAACGCGGTCTCTTCCGCCAGCTGCGGGCTGGAGGTAAACCAGCTGCGGGCGTCACCGTGGGGAAACAGGGTCGGCAGCCGGTCGTAGAAGGCGCTATCCCATGCCACGATGGCGGTCACCGGCGCCTGCATGGTTTTCTGCAGATTGCCGCTGGAGAGCGTTGGGCGGAGCTTCTCTTTGCCTTCCGCGCTGCGGACGAACACGATGCGCGCTGGCGAACAGTTGGCGGAGGTGGGCCCCATTTTCATCAGGTCCCAGATGGCCTGCAGTTGCGCGTCGCTCACCGGTTTATCGAGCCAGCCGTTGTGGGTACGGGCCTGGGTAAACAGCGTCTCGCAGGCCGTGTGGTTTATCGCGTCGTTCATCGGATCTCCCTGGCGACCGGCAGCATAGCGGCCAGCCCGTCGCGTAAAATGGTATTAAAGGTATCGGCGTCGGTGACGTTACAGGCATGGCCGCCCCACGGCATCTCCACACGCTGGCTGCCGGGGATCGCCGTCTGCAGCACGCGGGAGCAGGAGGCCGGGACCAGCAGGTCGTCAGCGGCGCTGACAATCAGCGTCGGGCAGGCGATGGCCGCCGCACGGCGTGAAAAATCAGCCTGCTTCAGAGCCTGCAGCCGCTTCAGCAGATTCTCTTTGCCCTGAAAATGGCTGATGGCAAGCGCATCTTCCGCTTCGAGGCGCGGCAGGCGCGCGGCCATCCATTCCGCCGGGTAGAGAAACAGCGGTTGCGCTTCAACCCACGCCTGCGCGCCGCCGGCATGCAGTAGACGCTCGCGCACCAGGAAGCAGCGGCGGGTGTGTGGCGACAGCGTCAGCCAGCCGTTGACCAGCACCAGGGCGCTCACCGCCTCGGGGCGATCGAGCGCCAGCTGCAGGCCAATCAGCGCCCCCAGGGCGTGGCCCACCAGCGCAAAGCGGGTGATCCCCGCCGCCTGCAGGGCGCTGAGCAGCTCCTGGGCCATCGTCGCCATGCTGTAGTCGGCGGGCAGCGGGCCGGCGTTTTCCCCGGTCCCGTTATGGTCATAACTCACCAGCTGATACTGTGCCTCCAGCGCCGCGCGCTGCGCCAGCCAGTAGCCGCCGCCGCCGCCCAGACCGGCGCTGAGGACCACCACCGGCGCGCCGGGCCATGGGGCTGGAGCAATATTGAGCCTCATCATGTCGGGGTGCCGATATGGGCGACGCTGGCGATTTCCACCAGCGCATCAGGCTTCACCAGTCCGCACTGAATGCAGAAGCGGGCCGGTTTATCGCCGGGGAAGAACTCGGCGTAGACCTCGTTAATCGCGGCGTAATTTGTCCAGTCGGTGATAAAGATGCTGTTGAAAGTCACATCCGCCATACTCCCGCCCGCCGTTTCGATAACGCTCTTGATGGTCTCCAGCACGTGGCGGGTTTGCGCCTTTGGGTCGCCGATGTGCACCACATTGTTTTGCTTATCAAACGGCAGGGTGCCCGAGACGTAGACCACCCCGTCGGCGAGCGTTCCCGGAACAAAGGGGGCAATCGGCGTGGTGGTGCCTGGCGGAATAATCACCTGTTTAGGCATAACGTTTCTCCTTGGCTAAAGACAGCGGGGTGGCGGGGGACAGCGCGTGGCAGAAGCTCTCGACGTCGCTGACCCAGCCGAAAAAGGTTTCAATATTGAACAGCGCCGCCTGCTGGGCGAAGGCCGGGCCGGCCTGATGGGTGGCATCCTCCAGCACGATGCCGAAGTATTCGAGAAAGAAGCCATCGCGCAGCGTCGATTCGACGCAGACGTTGGTAGCGATCCCGGTGAACACCAGGTGGCGTATGCCGCGGCTGCGTAAAATGCTGTCGAGCGGGGTGTTAAAGAAGCCGCTGTAACGCGGTTTCGGCAACACGATATCGCCTTCCTGCGGCGTCAGCTCATCCACCAGCTGATAATCCCAGCCGCCTTTCGCCAGCAGCTTGCCCTGCAGCTCCGGACGCTGACGCATCGTTTTCAGCGCGTTGGATTTGTGATAGTTCGGCGAGCCCGGGCCGCCAGCTTCAACATACTGGTCATCCCAGCCATTCTGGAACCAGATAATCAGCATGCCCGCGGCGCGGGCGGCGGCGACGGCGGTATTAATATTGTCGATAACCGGCCGGGTGGCGGAGACGTCAAAGCCGGCGAGATCCAGATAACCGCCCTGACTGGCGTAGGCATTCTGCATATCGACCACAATCAGCGCGCTCTGCTGCGGCGCGAAGGTCAGGGATTCCGGGCGAGCGGGAAGGGTAATCATCAGGCCACCTCACGGGTAACAGGAGCAATGTGGTCCCGGCAGCGCATCAGCGGCTGAATGCGTTCGCCAAAGGCGTCGATGCCGGCAAGAAAATCATCAAAGGTCAGCAGCACGCCGTCGGTGCCGGGCACGCTCGCCACTTCATCGAGCATCCGCGCGATGCTGGCATACGATCCGACAAGGGTGCCCATGTTAATGTTGACCGCCGAGGTGGGGTCGGCCATCTGGCGCACGTTGGTATCGCTGCCGGAGCGGGTGTCTTTCTGACTCTGCTCGGTGAGCCACGCCAGCGCTTCTTCATCGGCGCCCGCTTTGTAATGTTCCCATTTGGCGCGCGCCGCCTCGTCGGTTTCGTCGGCGATCACCATAAACAGCACATAGGACCCCACGTCGCGGCCGGTTTTTTCCGCCGCCTGTATCATGCGTGCGGCGGTTGGGGCAAAGGCCGTTGGCGTGTTGACTCCTTTGCCAAAGCAGAAGTTGTAGTCCGCGTGCTGGGCGGAGAAGGCCATACCGGCATCGCTCTGCCCGGCGCAGATCACCTTCATCGGCTGCGAAGGGCGCGGGCTGACCCGGCAGTCGTTCATGGTGAAGTAATCACCTTTGAAATCGCTGCGCCCGGTGCCCCACAGGTCACGGAGCACCTGAACGTATTCGGTGAGATAGTCATAGCGGCTGGCGAAATAGTCATCTCCCGGCCACATGCCCATCTGGTCATATTCCGGTTTTTGCCAGCCGGTCACCAGATTGACGCCAAACCGGCCGCCGGAGATGGAGTCGATAGTGGAGGCCATTCGGGCGACAATCGCCGGCGGCAGCGTCAGGGTGGCGGCGGTGGCGTAGATCTGGATCTTCGAGGTCACCGCGGCCAGGCCGGCCATCAGGGTGAAGGACTCCAGGTTGTGATCCCAGAATTCAGTTTTCCCGCCGAAGCCGCGCAGCTTGATCATGGAGAGCGCGAAGTCGAAATGGTAGTGCTCGGCCTTCTGCACGATAGCCTTATTCAGTTCGAAGGTCGGCATATACTGCGGGGCATGGGTGGAGATCAGCCAGCCGTTGTTGCCAATGGGAACGAAAACACCAATTTTCATACCTACCTCTCTGCAGTCATGGAAGATGGAGTTGCGGTGGTGCGGCATCCTGCCTCTCCCTGGACCACCTCGCAGAAGAGCTAAAGCAAACGCGATGCCAGTTTTATAAATGCTAATGTTATTAATGTGTTACTTTTGAGTTGCTAAAAAGGACGATAAAAAAGTGGACTGGATGGTCAAAATCAGTGCACGAAAAAACGGCAGTCATGCGCAATCAGGGTGCACGGGGTCGTGTCGGCGCGGGGCTTTTGCTATGCTGGTGGCGTCAACTGAAGGAGAGGATGTATGGCACAGGGCGCGGTGAAGAAAAACGGCAAACGTTCACAAGCGGTCAGCGCCAAAAAGGAGGCCATCCTGGCCGCCGCGCTGGAGGCATTTTCGCAATTTGGTATTCACGGTACGCGACTGGAGCAGGTGGCTGAGCGCGCCGGGGTATCGAAAACCAATCTGCTCTATTACTACCCTTCGAAAGAGGCGCTGTATGTGGCTGTCCTGCAGCAGATCCTCGCCATCTGGCTGGCGCCGCTGAAGGCGTTTCGCGAGGATATCAGCCCGCTGGTGGCGATCCGCGAATATATTCGCCTGAAGCTGGAGGTGTCCCGCGATCACCCCCAGGCCTCGAAGCTTTTCTGCCTCGAGATGCTGCAGGGGGCGCCGCTGCTGATGGGCGAACTGACCGGGGACCTGAAAGCGCTGGTCGATGAGAAATCGGCGATTGTCTCCGGCTGGATCGACCGCGGCAAGCTGGCGCCGGTCGATCCGCAGCATTTAATCTTTATGATCTGGGCCACCACCCAGCATTACGCCGACTTCGCCACCCAGGTGGAGGCGGTCACCGGCGCCACGCTGCAGGATGCGGCCTTTTTTGAACAAACGGTCGATAATGTCCAGCGGATGATTATCGAAGGCATTCGCGTCCGTTAATTGGCCGGCGGCAGCGGGCAGCTTTGATCGCCATCCTCGCACTGCAGCAGCGAGGCGAGGAAAGACTCCCGCTCCACGCTCTTATCGGTCATGCACTGGCTTATCAGCATCGGCTGCATGCTGCCGCCTTCGGCGCCGGACGCGAGAAAGGCGCAATCGGCGTCGCGCAGGGCGATCCATGCCTGCTGCGCCTGCTTCAGTAATGTTTGTTGTTTACCCACCGCCCGCTGCAGGGCCTGCTGCCAGGTGTCATTCAGTTTTTTGTCGGCCGCCTGATACTGCGCGGCCGCGCACTGATTCATTTCGGTTTGGGTATTGGCGTTGCTGCACTCGTCCGCCAGCGCCGCGCCGCTGGCCAGCAGGGCCATCACGGCAAATAACGTGCGTTTCATTGTTCTGCTCCCATAAAAAAGGCTCCCGTCCGGGAGCCTTAATTAAACACAGCTGACGTCGGCTGTCATTAGCTGATCACAGCGCCGATTTTCCGGATGGAGGCGCACAGCGCCTTATCCGGGCTACCTCGTTGTATTGTTATGTTGTCGGGTGGCGCTACGCTTACCCGACCTACAATACAGGCCGTCCTCCGTGCCATGAGACAGGTAGCCCCGGTAAGCGCAGCG
>NZ_PJDK01000081.1:0-23956 GCF_002837615.1 Klebsiella sp. X1-16S-Nf21 | reverse complement strand
ATCCAGCCCGGTAAACGTCACGCTCGATCCGGAGACGGTCATGCTGTCTGCGATAATGTCGTCTGCGTCCGGCGACGTCTGGGCCATATCCAGTCCGGTACCGGATGATGTCCCGCCGACCTCCGTACTGTTGACCCAGTTTTCACTGCGCTCATCGCCGGAAACGTCCGCTCCTGGCGGGTAATGGATGCTGCTGAAACCCGGCAGCGTTGAAGCTGGCGTACTGCCAACCCTGATATCGCCATTGGTATAAATCAGATCACCGACACCGAGACAAAGCAGCATCTGGACGCGCATTTTCGTAGGATCGGCGGCATCGAACCGGGTAACCGGCTGCACCACATAATCTGGGTAGATACGCACCCGGCCAAACACCTCACGAATGGCATCACCGAGTTTTGCGGTGTTGGCCCGCGCCGGGTTCAGGTCGAGACTCCGCCCTGTGGATGAGGTATAGCCGCCCGTATCAATGGTGCTCATCAAAACAAGCGAATAGGCTGCAGCGGCAACGGAGATACCGATACCGATCCACGCGATTGTGGCGGCCTCCAGCCCGAATGGAACCGGATAAAGCCTGACATCACTATCAGGGCGAATCACGCAGGTGGCCCACTCACCTGGAGGAATTAACAGCCCCTCAACCTCAACGGTAAGCGGTGGGACATCCCGATCCTCGTAGCCTTCAACATTTGCCACCAGCCAGCTGCGAATACTGGTTACACCATGCTCATGCGTTTCGAGTGGTTCACCGGGAAGCCGGGACGGGTAAAAACGAATGGTCATTGCCAGAACTCCACTTTGACAAATCGGCGCTTAAACCGCGGCAACGGCAGAAAGGTGACGTTCGTACCGGGGTTGCATTCCGCCACATGCAGCAGGCCATCGATGTTGACGACGATCCCGACATGTGTGACGGTTGACCCGGAATAGCAGGCAACCCCGGCACCCTCGCAAGGTTCGCAATGTTCAAGAGTGAGCATCATCCGGCGTGCTTCCCGGTCGAGGCCGCCGTCGTCTTTGGTGACCCCTGCAAAATCGGGCCAGACGGGTAAATTCAGATCGCGGCGTATCTCGTTCACAATGCCGAAGCAGTCAAGTAGCGGGTAGGCTCTGCCGCCCTTCTGCCATTTAACAGAACGGTATTTATCAGGGTTGAACATTGGGATTCCTTAGCTGATATAACGCAGTCCGGGGAATACAGGGAGCGTGAAGCGGTAACGCGGCCAGGCGGTATCGAGGATATTCATGTAGCCCGCAGTGATCTGCACCTCTGTCGCCGTCCAGTAACCAGACTTGATTTTCAGCGTATACGGCACTTCCGCAGGGGCCGCTAAATCCGTGGAGATATAACGCCGGTACGTCAGAAATGCAGACAGACGGTTAGCCAGCGCATTGCGGATCGCCGTGGACACAACACCATCGATATTGCACAAGGCAAATTTGAGGTCCTGCGTGCCGTCCGCATTGCGCGCCGGCAGCGCAATGTCTATCGCACAGGCTGAAAACGTTACGGTATCGCCGTTCTCCGTCGTCGCCGTGATGTTGTCGTAACCCTGGCAAAGGTAGTGAACATCAGAGCCAATGGTGATCTGCAGCGTCTCAATGATCACCTCCGGTCCGCTGCTGGCGTAGAGGCGGTTGAGTCTTGTCATGATTTATACCCAATAAAAAAGGCCACCCGAAGGTGACCTTAAAAATTGGTGTCGAATGTGGGTGTACCCTCACCGGCAGGATCGCTATTCCGCGCTTTATTTCACGCTCCGGCTACGGAGCGGCATGAAGGACTTTCCCACAAATCGACACAAGTAATTATGAAGGTGAAACGGTTTTAATCAAGCCTTGGGCCACTCCTTATTCAGCGCAATATCCAGCAGTGAGCTGCCGACGATCCATTCAGGGTAATTACCCCATGGGGCAGTAGCAAGGGGGCGTTCCCATAATTCAAGCGTCGCCGTGTACTTCCAGTAAATCGGGGCCACCAGCACCGGTCCCTGATAAATATCTGTGAAGCGGCATTTGTAAAACTTAATGCCTGCCGGCGTCTGCAGTTTCATCATGAACCATGCAGCCCCGTCAGATAACGCATCACGGAACCAGGACTCAAACGCCAGTCCCTGCGCATCGGTTTCCATAAACCAGGTGATGCTGGCCTGCGTCGGCGTGGACGTAAAAGCTCGCCTTTGCCTAGCGCGACCGGTGGTTAACTGGGTTCGTTTTAACGGGCTCACAGGCTGAAATCCGTATCCTTCCTGTAATGGCATAGGGAGGCTGTCATGTGGGTAGTAGATATCAGTCATGCAGTCTCCCGGTAAAGTATCTCGAATAAAATTTCACCATTAACCTCAGGAGGGTATTCATTTCAGAATAAAGCACGATGGAATCGAAGAAATCTCTGATTTTTTGGTTCAAATTAACGAAGATAAAAATCTTATTAAATCGAAAAAAAACACACAAGGCGATATATTTACCAACTCACCTCAAGAGCTAAAAGAAATAAAAAACAGCATTATCAATATATTAATTTTATTGACTTTAATGTAAGCTTACATTGTTTCGGCACAGCCCCATATCAAAATAAAAAATGGCGATGCGCCGACAGGCAATATACGTCAATGTGACTGCTTGTTTAAAAGCAACTCCTGAAGAAGAAGCGCAATAGAAACAAAGATCAAAACCCCACAAAAAACAATTTTTGCAAAATCATAGTTAAACACGGTTGTAAGCGTATCATTATTATATAAGTGATTATGCCTATAGGAATAAGTTGTGTAGATATCATCGCATATTTCAAGAATTCCACCGACTATCAAAACAAGCCAAAGAAATGAAAACTTCACTCGGACCTCCTTACGTTTACGCCTCCTATTGAAGATAAGTCCGCCAATAAAAAGAGGAATCATAAAAGCTATAAAGTCTTTAAATGTAAATGTTAACAACGCTTCCATTAATAAGATCCTTGTGTTTTCTTGCACCTACTCAGATTGTTAGACTTACCTACCTAATCAAGTCTCAGCTAATGCAGTTTAGCTTACCTAGGACCGTGTCGTGTATAGTTTCCTTTTAGAGCGTTGCCAAAAGCTCCTTGTGGCATGGTAACCTCCTTTGTGAGTTCACCTTTTAACTGCCTGGAAAGCAGTCGATTATTCTGATTGAGTGTAGCGCTCAACTGCTCCGGAGTAATACCCTGGAGATGAAACTCCTGATTAATCGGCGCGTGTATAGTTGTTTGCCTACGGTTATCGCTGTTAACGTTCTGAACACCAGTACCAAACCCTGTACGCCCCAGAGTTGCATCAAGCGGTTGGCCATTTCGAAGTGCCTCAAGCTGAGACACGCCGATCCGGTTCGTTGAAGCCTGGTCGAAGACGTACTCACCTTTGTGAACAATACCCGCGGGCTGATACTTACCACCGGGGCCGGTGTAACCGCCGGAGGCGAAGCCAACTCCTGAAACAGCCTGGATATTTGAGACGATACTGGCAGTCTGCGCAGCGATTGAGGCCATAGCGATGATGTTGGCCGGATAAGGCGCGCTTACTGCACCGCTTGCGATAGCCTGCTGGATTTTCACCATAGAGTCCGCGATAGCGAATGCCTTACTCGCAGCAAAAGCAACCTTGTAGATTGCCGATTGCTCACCAAAACCCGTTCGCATGATTTCGGCGGTACTATCAAACAAGGACTGCGTGGCCGCAGATATGATGGTGTTTTTCTGAGCCTCTATGACCTGATTTGCATCCGCTGCACGTTGACGAATCGAGGTCATTCTGGCCTCACCCTCGGCAGTTATTTCGCCGGCCTTCGCATAAGCTTCCTCCTGAGCTGCCAGCCAGCGCTGGAGCTCTTGCTGAGCCTGGTCATACTCGTTGATTTGCCCCTGCATCCCCTCAAAAGTTCCAGAGAGTCGCCCTCCTGTGGGTGTCAGGTTTCCTACAACATTACGAACGGTCGAGGGCAGTTGCATATCGGTGTTTTGATAAATATCTGCCCGTGTTTTTTCATATTCACCGGGTTTTAGTTGCCCGATTGTTTTGGCTTTCTCCAGCAGTTCAAGACGGGTTTTAAGCAGATCGTTGGTCCGCTCATCCTTCGTCTTTACCTGTTCCTGCATTTTCCGGTAATCGTCCAGGGTTTTTACGGAATTTTGCAGTGCCTCCTGCTGCTTATATGCCTGGAGGATTTCATCTGAACGGGAAAGGATCGACTTCTGGTCAGCGGTGAGCTGCGTTTTAGACTTGAGGTCAGCAATTTGCTGTTCGAACTTAACCCGTGCTTGGGTTGCGCTGTTAAGCTTGTCACTGGCATCCAACTGGGACTGCATGGCAGCAGTCTGCTGGTTTATCTGATCAAGCAGCCGGGTGGCAGCATCTTCGGTGTAGGCTTTTTCCTTTTTCTTCTTAGGCTCTTGGCTTTTCTTAGCCTGCTCAAGTTCCTTTTCTCTTACAGCAATTAGCGCATTGGCCTGATCTATTGCTTCTTTGTTTCCTGAGAAAGCAATTTTTCTGGACTGTGCTCTTGCCTCCTTTAACCGAGCTTCTGCACCGGCAACCCTGTCTGCCGCCAGATACTCCTTATTAATCCAGTCTACGGAATTTTTTACCGCCTTATTACCTTCAATGGTAAGTGTGTTCATCGTGGTTTGCAGATCTAATGCCTGGCCGATAAACCTCATCGTAGGGTCAATTGCGCCACCAAGCGCTACGTTTTGCCTACCCTTATCCGCTGCTGTGTAATAATTTTTGACCTCAATAGCTGCAGCTGTCCACGAGTCACCTATTTTCAGGATCTCCCGTCGATGCTGATCAATATCAGCATTCAAGGCGGTGAAATTAGCAGAATCCTTGTATTGGGCTACCTTTGTCCTTGCCTCGTCATAACTAAAACCAACGTCGATAAGCTTATTTATTGCTTCGCTCGCACCGTCATTAGTCGTTATAAACATACTACCGACTTCATCGATCGTCTGACCCGTCTTATCAGATATGGCAACCATATTGAGTGCAAGTCGCTCAGCAGCATCTCCATTAGCGCCAAGGGACGTTGTGGCTATTTTTGTCGCAGCATCAATTTCCTGTCGGTTCTGATAGACAGCATAAGTTAGCAACCCAACTGAAGCAGCTGCTACGCTATAGGGATTAACAAGACCCATGACATATGTGCCAACGCCCTTAATCGCTGGCCCAATGCCGCCAAACATATCTTTGAGCTGACCGCCCTGCTGCATAAGAACCATAAACGGTGACTGCCCGGTAGAAAGACCGACAACGATATCGGTCATCTGAGCAGGGATCATGCGCATAGCGTTGGCAGTCTGAGCTGCAGATTGGCTTGTTTTACCCAATTGCGCCTGGGTTTTCTCCAGAGCATCGCGGGATTCTGCAAGTTTACTGTTGAGGCGATCGTAAGCCAGGGGCGACAGCATCCCGGATGTTTTAGCTGTATCCAGCTGGCGCTGCTGCTCGTTAAGGCGACGGAATGCTTCACCTACGGGATCTATTTGGGCCTCAAGACGACGCAGTGCATTTACCTGCTCATCATGTGCTTTTACAGCCTCGCGCTCGGCTTGTGCTTCGCCAGTGACTTCCCGACGAGTCTCCTGAAGTTTTTTGCTGTATGCATCATATTGGGAAGTATTAATTGCGCCCGATTTAAAGGCAGTATTCAGTTCACTTTGTTGTTGTTCAAGATTGCGAAGAGCAGCTGCCAGAGGGTCGATTTTATCGAGCATTCTCTGGAATGCATCAGCCTGCGCCTCCTGCTGCACAGCAGCCAGTTTGCTGGCCTTCTCTGCTTCTCGTTGAGCTTGTGCAACACCACTTAGTTCCTCAGTGGTGTCATTCAGCATCTTAGACAGCGAACGAAACTCTTCCTCGTCAATTAGACCCTTATCGAAGTATTTTTTTAGCTCACTATAGCGGCGACCGACTGTATCAATTGCAGCACCAACCGGATCAATGGCTGCTCGTAATTTATTGAGAGCATCTTTTTCATCGTCAGTCGCTTTTGTCACTTTGAATATGCTGGTTACAGCCTTATCACCAGACTGAGTCATCTTATCAAGCGCAACAGCAAGGCTGTCAGCCTGCTTCTCTGCCCCGGAGCTGTCCAGGCGTATCGCTAGCCGTGATTCTTGTTCTGCCATTTACCTTTCTCCGGGCAATAAAAAACCCGCCGATAAAGCGGGTTTTAAGTGATAAATAACTTTTTCTTTTCCAAAACCGGAATCTATTACAGACTAAATAGATACAAACCCACTAGTGATTTATTGTGTTGTTTGACTATTTTCAGGAAGATTTTTCCTGAAACTGCAAGCAGTCTGATCTGTACATAACACAGTAGGAAGGAATGTGTCATCACGCTCTTTAGTAGGTAGTGCAGCACACTTTTTACTCAACCCCAGTCTGCGTTTACCCAATGCCGTTAACGATTTATCTTTAGGAATATAAAAAGTAATGTCGATATCTTTAGGTTTTTCACCAGGCCAAAAACCATAAGTTCCTGTAGCAGATACCAACTCTTCACCTTTATCATCAAACACGTAAAAACTACCAGTACCTCCACGGTTTTCCACAATACGTATAGTGCCAGTCGGATGGTTATTCTCAATAGCATCATACTGCCATAATGCACGTACGCAATATGCCATCCCTGCAGTACCCGGAGTACCCTTGAAAGTTTCTATGGCCTTGTTTGAACCACAAGCAGTTAAGCCAAGAATAGAGGTTAATATTAGTAATTTTAATGACATATTTTGCAAGCACCCTTTGCCGAATAAAAATCACTATATCACTGTTACAGTCGTTAACTCACCGTGTAATTATGAAAATCAGATTCGCATCAAGTTTTCTATCTGGCGACTTTCGCAGCCCTCACATCAGGACATGCGATTTGTTGCGGTTATAAAAAAGCCCCGGACTGTGCCAGGGCTTATTTCTTCTTGCTGTTTCTTTTCTGTTCCTTCGCCCACTCAGCCCTCCATGCATCATCAAGGGCCAGTATTGCTGCATCAAACTCAATGCGGTCGATCAGGATGGTGCGCGATGCCAGGTAAAGCTCAATATCGTTCAGGGATAGAGGGAGCGGCACTCCGGCCATGCCGGCATACTTTCTGCCGCGCGATATCATGGCGTAAGCGTTGAGGATCTCTCCAGTGACTGCATCGATTTCAGGCTCTGGAATGGGCGGGAGATTTAGCTTCTCCCTGCGCCACTTTGCTTTCTCGCCCTGTTCGCCGGCGAATTCCTTTAGCCACTTTTGGGCCTCTATAGCTTTTTTACGGTTTCCTGAGTCTGCTGCTCCTTACCCTGAGCAATGTTTGCCGCCTCAGCCAGTATCAGCCAGTATAGCGCCGGGTGCTGTTTCAGCATGGCGGCCCCAAGTTCTGGGGTGTAGTCGAGAGCAACCTCTATGCCGTCGACTAACTGACCTACTCCCTCCCAGCCTTTCAGCAGGAACCGAGCGGCGTTATCGATCAGCAGGTCATCAACAGAGTCGATATCGTCCACGCTGGCGAGATTAAAATCCGTTGTCCCCACCTTATAACCTGCGTCCATCTTATCGATGTGGCGACGCACCAGCGCGTTACGAGAGCGATATTGCGGATTCTCGCTGCTGGCCACCAGCAGGCGAAGTTTGAACAGCGATTCTTCTTCCGGCGAGAATTCCTTCTTGCTGCCTTCTGGCTTTTTGTAGGGATAAAACCAGCGCTCGCCATTTAAATCAATTTTCGGGGTAACAATCAGCATAAAAAACTCCATAAAAAAACCCTCCAAAGAGGGCCAATTTTAATCACCACCGCCATTAGTGGCAGGAACGCGGGTAATAGTTGGCGGAGTATTGGCCGCGGTGATATCCAGTTGAACCTGAACAATGTCAGTGCTCCCCGCATCCGGCCAGTCGCCGGAGATCTGCACTTCCGGGAAATCGAAGGTATAGGCCCCTTCATCATTCTCCAGCGTGAAGCTAAACGGCACCGTTTCGCCGGTGAACGTTTTTTTGTAAACCTCCCAGGCAGCCTTTGACCATGACAGCGTGATTTGACCTGACGGGGTAAAGGTTGTCGGAATGTTTGCGCCGGCGAACGCCGAACCGGTACCGATGCAGCGCTGAGTCTGCATATTGTTGTTGAACTGAATGTTAAAGGTGTCGACGCAGAAGCCTGTCCCGCCATCAACACCATTTAGCCGGATGTTTGTGACCTCTTTGAAGGAGTAACGCAGCGCCCCCGCTAAATCCACTGGCGTGGTGAAAAAGCTGGTATCGTCCCCCTTCGTCTCCCAGTCCAGCCCTGCAAACGTAATGGTTGCAGTGATATCACCATCGGCCGGGATTTCCATCTGGAAGGTACCAACCTGGCAACCGCGTGCAATCTGGGCGATCCCCACATCACTGGCAAAGGTCGCCACGGAGAACGTAATACGACCATTACCCATCGTCAGCACGTTATTTACCCATTCGGTACCGAAACAGCTGGCAAGAAAATCGTCATGCTGATTCCAGCGAAACCGTGTGCCGACATCGCCGCCGACATCCACTGTGCCGCGTGAAACACCCTGCGCCATACGGTCACCAGCGATTTCGTCATTGTCGTTGGTGTTCTGAGTTGGTTTCAGACCAAATGAAGAACGGCGCAGCAGGTTCCACGCCCCTGCTGTTGGCGTGATTCCTGGCGTTGTCTCGCGAATAAACGCGGCTACTACTTTTGCACCTGAGCTCACAGGAGCCTCCTGTTTTTTGTGCGCTACAGAGCGCGATAAGGAATTTGAAGATTGAGCTGTAACCAGCCATCGGTCTCACCCGCCGGCACAGCAGAAACAGCGAAATAACTAAGTTTTCCGTCGTCCTTGAACTCGAATAGCTCCGTTAGCTGATCAGCCGTCCGGGAGATAAGCAACGTCCCGGAGCCAACCGGAACAAACAGCTGAATGATGAGTAAGCCCGTCCTGTGGACGACTGGCCCATCCCCGATCTCGGTTGCGCCAGCCTGTCCTGCAATGTTGGTGAGGCGGGCCCAGATATCGCGGTTGCTGGGGTCAAATACCGGACCATTGGGGTAATCCACCGCATCAGAGGCAATAGCGGTCTGTGCCGCCATTCGGGAAATGACAGCGTTTCTGATTTCTGTAAGGGTCATTTGTAGGCCTGAATCACACCATTAAACGAGACGGCATAGACGCCTGTTGGCGCCTGCGTTGAGTGACCATTCTCCAGAGGCACGGAGTAAGGCAGGTTCGACTGGATGTAAATCACCGAGTAGGCTGGCGCCTGGTCAATGATATTTTTGCCATTTAGAAACGTCATTGTCCCACGCGGATCCGGCTCGGTCGGGACGGAGTGATCGGGTTCGCCGATGCTGACAAAATGCGATGCCCTGAAGGTTCCTGCGCGATACTCAGCCGGCCGCCTGATATCCATGCTGTCATTAACACGGACTTTCTTCCTGAGCCTTCCGGTTTTGGTCAGGTTAGCAGGGTCGGCATAAAGAGATTCGTTCCATTCACCTACCGCTTTGTTGTATTGAACCGCGGTCGCGTTGATGGCCCACAGCTCCGGGTTTCCTACCGGCGACCGTTGAACGATTTCATTCAGCAGTTGAATGGCGATTGTCCGCTGGCGTAGTTTTACATCTTCAGCCACCAGCCCGGCGAATGCCGCCGGATCAATGTTCCAGCCCTTAGCCATATCACGCCCTCCGCAGTTGAATTGAGTACGCAGCGCCAGCAGAGTCGGCAGAAGCGGCTATGATGTCGTAACGCTGAAGCGCTCCCGTAATCGGATCTGGTGCGGTGATGATATGCCCGACGGCCGGCTTATCAGTCACCTCGTTAACCAGGGCGGTTAGCTTCACATCACCATGCAGAATGTTAACGCCATCGATACGGCGCAGTTTATAGCGCGCCAGCACTCCGCGTCCCGAGTAAGCCACCTGCGTTTCAGTGCCGGTTTCCGTCACCGGATCCCAGGCACCTCGAACGGTATATGTTCCAGTGAAATCCTTAACGGCATCCTGCAGGTCGGTATCGAATGCTGCGGCGACTTCAGTTTGGAGTTCGTCGCGGATACCCACGGTCTACCTCCTCTATGCCTTTTTCACCAAAACGCTGAAGCGGGATATTGTTAGAAACATATCCGCCAGTAAAAAGTACCAGGACGTTACCACGCAGTTTTCTGGTATAGATTTCGCCGTTGCGTTTAACCCTCAGCGGAAGCGGAGCAAACTCAACAACGCCCTTTGCCGGGTTTGCGTAAACGACATGTCTGATCGGGTTTCCATTCACAAACACATCGCGAGGACCGAGCCCGTCACCGGCATAATGTACATCTGGATTTTGCATATCACCCCCTCACCAGCCGCACCTGTGACTGACTAACGCCATAGGGCTTAAGCATGGCCAGCGCCAGCTGCAGGTCAGAATCAAGCAATGCAGAGCTGTTGGTAGCGAGTTCTGCGAAGGTCTTTGAAACAGAAACGTCGTCAGCGTCAACCGTCTTACTCAGCAATACCCCCGAATCAGTTTTCTGCTGATACAGCCCGCCATTTGCCGCCGACAGCGCTGCATAGGCGCCAGCCTGTTTTACATCGTCAGGAATGATGATTTCGTGAGTGGCCTTATCGCACGGCATTTTCAGGTTAAGTCCATTCATCCAGGTATTAGCCATCAGCACAGATTTGGCTTTTTTGCTTTCATCTGTCCAGGTGGCACCGAGAATCGAATTGACAACTTCAACGGTGATGAAAGTGATCATGTATCACTCCATTTCTTTCCAGCCGTGCGCCTTCCAGTTCTCCACTTCATCAGGGTGAACGTTGGCGGTATTGGGGGCGCCGGGGAATGCCGGGAAATCGGTAATCATCGCCACCAGCTGCTGTTCCTGCTGTTCCTGCTGTTCCTGCTGTTCCTGCTGTTCCTGCTGTTCCTGCTGTTCCTGCTGTTCCTGCTGTTCCTGCTGTTCCTGCTGTTCCTGCTGTTCCTGCTGTTCAGGAGCATTTGCATCAACCTGCGTGGCCGCAAGTTTTGCTGCAGCACGTTCAGCACGCTGCTCTTTGGTCAATCCGGCCATAAGCCCTCCACTAAAAAAAGGGGCCGAAGCCCCCTGTTTATCAGCCCAGCAACAACGCTGAGTGCGCCGACTTAACTGCCGCTACGCCCCAGGACAAACCGACTTCGTAACGCACCTGGCGATACTGGCGGTACAGAGCAACCTGATAAGTGATACCAGATACCGGGTCAGTAACGTTCATCACATCATCCGCGGTATCGCCGCCCTGCGGCATTGCCGGAGTTCGGGATGCAAGCAGGAATGCATTGCGATCAAACGCCATGTTTGCGGTGTAGGCGCCACCAGCGGTAATAGCGGTGTTGTCGGCCAGTGCCTGACGTAAGCCAGGAGCAGCCAGGGTGATTGCTGTGGCCGTCGCAGCAGCAACAAGGTATTTATTGCTGTCCCCGTCAAACGTCACGATGTCACCTGCTGCAAAAGCACCTGTGCCGGTATCAATCGCAATCAGAATATCGCCTTCAGCTTTTGCTCCATTCACTAGGTATCCCGCAGCCGGAGATGCAGCGCGTTTCTTAACATGCGCGGATTCGTGGATATTGAAACCTTCCAGTCGCCCCACGATACCTTCGCGCAGAAGCGCATCAGTACCGGATTCGTTTACTTTGAACAGAACAGACTGTTTACCGCGGAGGTTTGCGATAGCCGAAGAACCGAGAACCATCTGCAGATCTGTTGTCGGCGAACCGTTGTCAGAGAGAACCTGGCGCGCATTTGCCGCATCCGACAAATCACCTGCAATACCGAAAGGAGCGGTGCCGGCCGTACCAACAGCACGGGAGGATGCGAAATACAGAGCTGCAAGATCTGCATCCATCTCATTAGCCAGCGCGCGAAAAGCCTGCTTAAACTGATCAGCAAGGATGGTGTTGTATGTCCCTGCGGGCCCCAGTGCCAGTTGTTCCTCACCGTTCCATTTGACCGGGGCCATTTTAGATTTGGTGATTTTGACATCAACGGTGCCGATCGTCTGGTCGCCGTCATTTGGCGCAGTAGCCCCCGGGGTAATATCAACAGTGGTTGCCGGTGGGGCAACCGGCGCAGTAACAGTCTGGTCCTTCGCCGCCGCATCAGCTTTAGCATTACGCGATACAGCCGGGATAAAACCGACCTGTTCGCGAGATACGGTATCCAGAGCCGTGAAGATAGTCGGGATCAACCCGGTAAGCGTATTAGCCATGTGTATGGATTCCTTGGAGATTAAAATATAGGGTTGGTTGAGCTATCCAGCTCCGGCACCAGCAGCCATCCGGCGGCTGGCAAAGAATTAATCGACGATGGTGATACCGTCTTTGAGAGTTGATTGCTGGTCTGTCGGGCTCAAACTGGTAAACGCATCGCGTTTCATCGTTTTCTGCCCGAGTGAATGCTGAGACTGCCGTGAGCCGCCTCCCTGGTTGCCGCTGGCCTTCAGAATGTGGTCTTTCTGTGGGTACTGCTCCACCAGGAACTCCAGCGCCTCATCAAAGGCCGCCAGTTCGCCCGGTTTAGAGCGGGAATAAATTTTGTTGCCGGAGCCGTCATAGGCAACGACTTTCCCGTCCTCAACTTTGAAGGACTGACCGAACCGCGCCTGAAGCATATCTGCCGGGATTGCTACTTTATCTGCGATGAATTTCGAGCCAGAGAACCGGCCGCCGATCATTTCCTGATAAAGCTGGCCTTCAAGGGTCGTCGCACGCTGAGTAGCTTCATCAAGCTGGGCCTGGAATGATTTGGTGATATCCGCTTTAACCTGATCAACGGCGCCTGCGTCGATCAGTTTTTTCTGGTCGATTTTAGTCATCATCTCCAGCGCTTCGAGCGCCTTCGCCGGATCACCGATTTTGGCAAACTTAGCCAGACCGGCTTCAGCGGCTTCTTTGGCTTCACGATGAGATTTCGCCTCGCCATTCAGAGAGGAGATTTTCCCAACGGCCTGCACAGCATCAAAACCAACTTCCTGGCCGTCATCGTGGACGTAGACGGGTAAACCGCTGGAATCGACTTCTGCATAGCTTTTGCCGTTAACTTCGATTGTTTTCAGTTTCATGTGGTTACCTTTTCGGGGTCATCCGACCGTTGCACCGCTCACCATCCGGATCACGGCAATAAAAAAGGCCGCCCGGAGGCAGCCTGATTGAAGACTTAAAAAGCTTTAAAGTCTGGCGTTGCTGAACGCCTGAGCATCCAGGTTACGAAGTTGCTCCAGAGTCAGCCATTCGCCCTTGTCGTTGTAGAAGTCATCGGGCGACATGCCGCCATCACGAATCAGCCGGGCCCGGGTTACGCCAACGATCTGGGACTGTCGCGTGAACGACTGGCGCGAGAACCAGCCCTGATAATCGGTATCCGAAGGCACCTGCCCGTCCATGCTGGCACGTGAGCTATCTGATATTTGCCCAACAGCAATACCCAGCTCATCAGACGATTTCAGGATGTAGGTTTCGACGCTGCGACAGCAGAAATGGATTTTCCCGGGTCCCTGCAGATACGGCACCT
Source organism: Klebsiella sp. X1-16S-Nf21 (assembly GCF_002837615.1). Taxonomy (NCBI): domain Bacteria; kingdom Pseudomonadati; phylum Pseudomonadota; class Gammaproteobacteria; order Enterobacterales; family Enterobacteriaceae; genus Klebsiella; species Klebsiella sp. X1-16S-Nf21. Next base: position 10,417 of record NZ_PJDK01000081.1, on the reverse strand, counting down.
TATGGCCGATCGGCTTGTTATCCAGTGTGTACTTGAGGCGGTCGCGAATCCGACAGTCTTTTGATGTACGGTTATCCAAAGTGGATAACCACTGCTTACCCTTCAAAATGTCATCGTTCGCATCTGCAAAGCTTTTCCTGGCCGTAGAAGCAAGATGCCCCACAGCCGTTTTTGCAATACTGCCAGCATTGGTGCGGCTCATCTGCAGCGCGCCATCCTGATAGCCACGGTTAGCATGACCCCGGACCTTTCTGGCGATTTGCTCATGCGTATCGCCCAGGAGAAAACCCTGCCGCACTATATTGGAAATTCTTGCCATCCTGTCAGCTTCAAGGTTATCTGCCCACTCCGAAAGCAGGCGCCCCTGAAACGGCTGTGCCATCGCAGTTGCGTAAACGGCATCCGGTGAAATGCCCACCAGCGGGTGAAGCGATAGCACATCATCGGGGATCGCAAACTGGAACAGGCTCAGCTGAAAGCCTGCTTCGTGCTGAGCGAGTTGCAGCAGCTCATCAGATAGTCCCGTGTACATTGACTGCACACCCTCGCGATTGAGAGCTCTGACACTAACGAGCAGCGCTTCCAGTCGCGACACGGTAAAGCTGTCAGCATCCAGGCTATCCATCGCTACCAGCAATCTGGCTGTCAGTTCCGCATCGCTGTCATTCAGGATTTTTATCATCCTGTTTGCAACGCTGGTGCTGTACCGCGCTATCCATATCGCATGCGCTATCGATTCATCCTGGAGCTTGTCATTCGCCGTTGCCATTTGCACCACCCGGGTTACTCAGTCCGCCGGCCAGCGTGACCTGCTGATTCCGCAACTCGTCGATTACCTCTTCGGGCTTCGCGTCCGGATCGATAAATTTGAGGGCCTGCAAAACGCGAACAGCATCGACCTGACGTATATCACCACCCTGACGGAGCGACTGAACAGCTGTTGCAGCTGCGGCATCAAACGTCTGGGCTGAAACATCCAGTTCGGTGCGTACATCGACATTGCCGCCTTCTTTCTCGCCCAGCCATTCCGCCATGATTTGCAGAATGTTATCGAGCGCGTCCTCCAGCGAACTCGCCATCGTGTACAGCGGGGAATTCTCCTGCATGCGCTCTTCATTGGTCTGGTCAACAGATTTGGTCGAGGTGTTCTCGGCACGTAAGAGTTTTGCCCCGGCCTGTCGCATCTGATCTTCCAGCTTTTCCAGCGATGTCTCACCGGATTCAATGGCCGATCCGGTATGTTCGACATATTCCAGTCCCTGCCGCTGGCGGTCATCGAAACGAGTCGCAGAGGAAGAACCTATCGTCAACGTTTCGCCATCAGCCAGACCGTAAGCCACCAGCAACGGCACGCGAGCGACATGCAGGATGTTGTCCTGTTCACTCTGACTCTGCCAGTGCTTGATATTCAGTAAGGCGAGATTAAGCAGTGGCGGTGAACCGCGCATAAAGCCAGTGCGTTTCGTGTAAAGCGTCACCAGGGGAATGTCATCGCGACTGGTTTCCCACTCGTCGTGAATCTGCCACTGGCTTTCGCCGTTATCACCTTTATTTCGGCGATAAATTTCAACCTTGCCCGGCATGATATGGCGTATTTGCTCAACTTTCGTTTGCCCGTAATCGTCGCCATCAATAATGATGACCTCTCTGATACGCAGATCGGTCAGCATCACTTTCCCTTTAACCACTTTCGATTTCCAGCCGATGACCTGGCGAGGATTTAACATCGTGGCATACGGGCGGGATCCCGCGGCTTTTTCGTCGGCTTTAGTTTTTACTGCCTCCCGGTCAATTTTCGGGAAATCCACCAGCGCATGTACCAGACCATACTGGAATCCGATGCTGAAAAATTGCTGCGCCCAGACATCGAGCCGGTTTCCTTCCATATCAATATCTGGCGACAGCTCCCGTATTTGTTCAGGAGAATCCTCACTCAATACCGTCGGCTCAGCAAACACTCGCCCGATGTTTTGTTTAATGGCCTCTTCATAGGCAGGTAGTAACGTTGCCGAAGCCAAACGCTCCTTATAACTTTCAGGATCTTCGTTCGGCCATTTCGGGAGATACTTCTTGCCCTGCCGGCGCATTTCCAGCGTGCCGCCCATCAGCGCATCATTAATATCCCATGCCTCAACCATGTCGTTATAGTCGAGGTTGGGCGTTGAAATATCAGGCATGGTTTTACATCCGCAGTTGGGTGACTTTTCCAGTCGGTTTGATAATCGGGAATTGCTTCACAATGAAATACCCACCGGCATCGTTGGGGTGATCGTTATCCGCCGTTTTATCCGGCTCACCGTTTTCGCCCCAAACCTGTTGCTCAAGCGATTCGGTGTACACCGGGCACCGCTTTACATTCACTTTGTAGCGACGTTCACCGTTACCATTGCAGAACATGGCATTCATCGCGTTGATGCGGTCTTTCACTGGCGGGTTTGATGCATTCACAACCACATTGAAGCCGGCCTGCTTAAGCTGAGCGATATCCGTGGCGCTGGCATTGCTGGATTTGCGGGAATCGCCGGAAGCGTCCGGGTAGATATAGATTTCACGCACCTTTCGGTAGTCATGGCCGTCATATAGCCAGAACCGCTCTTTGATGATGCGAATCATGTCCGGCGTGTCGTAAGCCTTGATGATTTCAGTAACTGCAAACGGAAGCCCCAGACGTAACACATGAACAACCCCGGCCATCTTCCCGACGTTGAAATCCATACCGATATACAGCGGCTCACCGGGTTGCTCTTCTTCCCGGCAGTTATTCAGCTTACGGTCAAACTGATGGTAAATCGTCCCGCTGGTCAGGTTGGTGAACTGGCCACGGAGATAAGCCTTGATCAGCTCCGGCGGGTATGACTCCATCAGCGACGGGATATAGTCCGGCGGCAGATTCTTTTCATTGTCGAACGTCGAGGCCTGCACCAGGCCGTACAGCGTTGAGAGCGAAGGCTTATCGCGTACAGCCTTTGCGAACTGCTGATAAACGAATTTAAACCCTTCCGGCGTCGTGGTGACGTCGATCCCGTTACGAAGACCGGCCACGTTGTAACGCATACGAGCAATGATTTTTCGCCAGGCTAACTGCGCCTTTTTGGCGGGCATTACGTCCAGCTCATCAATCAGCGCATTACCGATTTTAAAACCAACAATGGTTTGCGGTTTCTCCATCGAGCGGCAAATCGTCGTTCCTCGGTACTGGCGCCCGGCGTAGAAGTGAACCTCTTTGTTTCCCTCGTTGATTTTGACATTCAGCCCCCAGTCGTGGGCCACCTCCTCAACAGTGGGATAAAAGATGTCACGGATCTGCGGATACGTTGGCGCAAAGTAACCCTGGTTGATTTTGGGGTGTTCCCACATCCCTTTGCAGATGCCACCACAACCGACCCACGTCTTACCGGAACCGAAGCCGGCGACGTAGGCCTTAAACTTGTACTGCATCGCAAGAAATTTGGCCTGAGGGATGTTAAGCGTCGGTGCTATCGCCATCCTCTTCCCTCACTCGCGCATCGACTACGTTGATATTGATTGCAACTGGCGTTGGTTCGTCATCCTCCGGATCAGCAGCCAGCTCTTTGCGTAATTTTTCAACCTCCAGCTGCCGGCGCTCAATTTCAATCAGCTGCAGACGCTGGGCGAACTCGCTATCAGCCAGGCCGAGACGTTTCATCACCGCCTCGTACATTCGCTCACGGCTAATAGCGGTAATCTCCACGCCATTCTTCCCAAGCTTCACACCGGAATAGGCAAGCGCAGCATCAGGCGCCAGCTTACGCGTATCAGCGAAGTATGGCTGGCCGATGCCATCACCATTACAGCGAGGGCATTCCGGGTTAGGTGTGCTGGTGTGGTCGTAACCGTAGCCGCCATCATCCAAAGGCTCTCGACGTTTTCGCTCAAGCGCTTCGAGTCGCTTCTCTTCGTACTCAACCGCATCGCGCCATTGATATTGATGACCGAAGCCCCAGCAATAGCGGCAACTCCCGCGGCGATACTGTGATAGCTGGTTGGCGTCGAAGGTGGCCAGGCGCCACATCTGCTCAAGCACTTCATCGGCGCTTCCGAGCGTGCGCACAATGGATGCTTTCTGCTGCTGCGCAATGGCCTGCGCAACTGAAGTTTTCTGAAGCAGCTGATAGCCAATTTGTTCAGCAGTCTTCTTGCTGTAGCCGGCACGGATAGCGGCCTGCGTGGCGTTGTTGTCCTTCAGGTATTCTGCGACAAATAAACGCTGCTGATCGGTGAGGCCATCATCATCCACCAGCTCTTCTGCGCACTTTTCCTTTTGCGCAGTGCGCAATTTCCTCTGCGCAGGTTTTTGCGCAGTTTGCGCTGTGGGTTTCTTGATGTATCGGCGGGCAGTAGCGTAATTCAGTCCCTGCGCTTCACACCAATCCTTCGGTGATACGCCGGTTGCGGCATGATCGGACAGGAACCGTTGCTGAAGCTCGCCCCAGTCCGGTTTTGCCATGAATTACTCCGTAATCTTTCGCACTGGTCCCGCCTTCACTTTATGGCTGATGCCATGCTTAGTGATGAGTGCGGCTGTCTTTTCGTAATCAGGTTCGAGCTGGAACATCAGGCAGAATAAAGCCAGAGTCTTGAGGTAGAACGGCAGCCACCAGCGGCTTTTTACCTCTATTGAAATCGTGCATACCGGCATAGGCTCCCCCTATTCGATAACCATTAAAAAAGCCACCAATGGTGGCCTTTGTGATGATTACTCAGCGGTGGTATCAAACAGCGCCAGCGCTTCGGTCGCTTCCTGGATTGCCTTGCGGGTCTTCGAGACAATCTCACTTTCAGTGAAGACACGATCAAAGGAGTCTGCGAATAGCTCAGACTTCAGATAGCTGTCGCCTACCCAGTCAATGGCTAACTTCGCCGCTGCTGTGTCGTAATTCACCTTCTTGATGATATCCAGGCGGATTTGTTCGGATGTGGTGATCTCTGACATGTCTTACCTCTGTGCGATGTGGGGAATATTATAGAAACCACTCTGCGAAATGGCTCCTGTAAGGTCATTAAAAAAGCCACCCTTAGCCAGCTTTGCGATGACAACAAAAAACCGCCCGGAGGCGGCTTGAGTTAATCATTCGATTTTATTGTAGGCCTTATAGCTGCCTTTTCCTTCTTGGCTTCGGCCTGCAAATTTGTAGCGCTATCGTGAGTTGCTGGATTTGGATCACTTGCGACAACTGAACGGGCGATGAGATTGGCTCCTTTGTAAATGCCAAACCATGATGTAAGGCCGATAATAGCAAATCCAATCACGGCAAAAATCACGCCTGGAGATGCTCTTCTAAGAACCAGTCGACGATCTTTATCCCACCCAACCTCGATATCAGAGTCCGCAGGGAAAATTCCTTTTACTAAAAGTTTATAACCCATAAAAACACAGCAAAAACCGAAGAAAATTGTAGTGATCTTCAGGATCACCCAGAGAAAAAATGAATCCATGTTGCCACCACAAGACAGATAGTTTCTAAACGTAATTATAACACCCCGGAGGCTTTTTTTCCTCTCGTGGTCCTCTCATTGCTTACACTGAGTTTTGATGTTGTCCTGCAGGTAGCTCACTTGCCCTGTGATGGTGGCAATTCCGGATCGGAGACGCCAATAATCCCGTTGAGCGGAGTCTGTAAGTCGGGGGCCGGAAGCATTACTCCGGCCCGGTAAGCCGTCTCGATGGCCTCCCAGTCGGGCTTTGCCATAACAACTCCTTTATGATGTTGCTAATATTATCAAAAAGATAATGGAGAAACTTGATGGAATGGCTAACTCTTGTAGCAACAAGCGCTGTTGTATCCGCTGTGGTGTCCGGTTTACTTACACTCTGGAATGCCCATCTGCAAAGAAAAGCAGAAGAAAGGAAGCGCCTTGCTGAATTAGCAATGAAAATGGCTATTGCTGAATGGGAATCCCATGCTGCAAATATTAAGGACGCTGGGAGAGGATCACTACTCCCCCCTGAGGTTTACTTATACAGGTACTCGCGTTTACTCCCGCTCATCGAGAAAGGAGAACTGACACCTAAAAAATTGGCGGAATTGGACGCTGATGTTAAGCGTATTGCAGATACCAAACCAATGCGTAAGTAAACTATTATCCAATGCCGGATAGTTTTGAATAAGCATTATCGAAGCCACTCTGTGGAATGGTCTCGATAATGCTCAGCTTTGGGCTCAGTTATCAAGTATACACTCGCTACGCTTGTTAAATGCGGAATGTTTTCTAAACTAATGTATAACTTTGCTCTGCCATGACAAAGTCCACTGTTCTACCCGTGAGCTCAGGGATGAGCCACTTCCCCCTGGCCCCGGCCATTATTTATTTCGCGCAACCAGTAGAAAAACGTCTCTTAAGCTGACTAGAATCAGCCATTAGCTGACCATGCAGCACCCCGTCAATTTGTCGGAATTACTCCACGGGGTTTTTTATTGACTGAGCGTTTGTTGAAGAGCGCTTAGATTAGCCCAACCAGCGGAAGGCATCGCCAATATCCAGAAATGTGATACCGAGAATTTGTTATTCCCTTTGAGCATAAGAAGGGAATACTATGGGTAGCTATCATTCAAACGTGATCGCATCAAGCCTTAACGGTTTTCTTATAAAAGTCTTTTGGCATTCGATAATGAGTATCTGCCCCTCGCACAATGAGCAAAACACAGAAGAGGATTTATCGGAATCACCATTTCCACAGGTGTACTCCTTAACCCCATAAATAGTGCACTCAATCGTGTTATCTCTGACAAGATTGATATTCCCTGCATCCTTTTCACCTTGTACAGCGTATTTAAACTGCTTACCTGTTATACCTCCAGAAAAAGTTGCCACGCCTTTATCAAAATCCCAGATAAAAATCTTACGCCCGCCGTCAGATACAAGCATTTCCAGTGTCAGCTTGTCATTCGAAGCTGGTTCAGACATTCTTGCATAGCATTTTCTAATCACAACACACCTACCCATTTTTAGGTAGAATATAAGCACACCAGAAGCGGCATTCAAAAAGAAAAAATAATCTGTCCTGCATAAGCCAGCTGACCTGCCCACAGTATTAGATACAACCAGAAGAGAAAAGGCCTACCGTAATTGAAGGCCTTTATGGGGTTATGCAGTATGTTGTGGTGCCGGGTGCCTCCCGGTAAGTCTGCCCCAGCCAACAGACCTGCGTGTGTGCTCAAAGAGAAAACCTGGCTGGTCGCCCCACCGCACAGGGGGATTCACCACGCATCTACATTAGCTATGCGATAAGTGCATAGTCAATCCGATGTAACCAGTAAAAACACCTCTTTCGGAAAACTGTATATCTTGGCAGACAAAAATTAATCATTTCATATCGAATAATTACAAAACCAACAATAAAGTTTCATATCAGGTTTCAAATTAAGAAAAAATTCCAGTTAGGAATTCTCTCACTTAAATCCCACACTACCCCTCATGCGAGCCATAATATCCATGGTCCTTAGGAGGGTTAACTCACATGACAACCATACTGATGATAGCGTTAGCTGTAGTTCTTCTTTTAGTTGCAGTGGGTTCACTGGTTTCATACTTGCGAGAAACGAGGAAATATAAAAATACTTTTAAAAAAAGGTATTAACTTTTACCCAATTCTGCACAAAAGGGGTAGTCAACCGGCACTATCCCTGCTTACTAACTACCGCCTTCCCGTAAGAAGGCCTAAGTCACCCTAGTGTCGCAGAGAACGTCTATACGCAAGATCCATGACCTGATTACACAACCACACTCTCGCAGTGCTCTGCGCCCGTGCCCTTGAGTTCCTGTCACATCATCGCCGCTAATAACCAGTACGCGTTTGGCGTTCGCATATCGGGTGACGAAACGCTCAGACTTTCCTACTGCCCGCGGTAAGCAGCCCAACGTGATCAGCGAGTACGACCCATGGGCCTAAGAATATTTAATGGCCACTATCGCAACGATCAGTGCAAACAATGCCACCAGTAGTGACACACCAGTGAGCAGCAACGAGGCCGTATTCATCATCCGCTGGTAGTAAAACTCTCGCATGGCTTTTGTAGTGGACTCGCGGTGTTCAAAATCATTCTTATTAGGATATGCCAGGTCGTAAACGTCTGAGATTTTCCTTTCAATGGAAGCGTGAAGCAAGTCGTTCCAGCTATGCGTAAAATTAACAAATGCATCTGTAATTTTCTGTTTCATTGTCATCTCACCCTGATTGTTATTATTGGTGATGATATCAAATAGGATGACAAAAAAAGCCAACGTATCGGTGGGCTTGTTGTGACATGTCACAGCATCAACAATCGCTATCAGGCCTTGCTATTGCACGACATGCCCACATACAGGCTTCCTGCATTTTGGTGCGCGCGATAGCCATGCAGCGCAAAGCCTCTGCTCTCTCGGTTTCGGCCTGACTACCACGCTCGACAACTTCAGCCGTTGTAACCTCTCGCTCAGTATCGAGCAGACTGCAAAAATGCTGGCTGACACCTTTGAGGCGGTTCATCCGCTCAATTTCGCCAGCGGTTAATGTGCGGTAGCCTTTTACAGTGCTGCCGTCCTGCGGTTTTGCTTCACTCATTTCGTAGCCCTTTCGGTTGTATCTGATTTGCTTTTACCGGCTCGTAGGTGGATATTGTTGGGAGGGAAAGCGTGGAGATAACCAAATGAAACAGATACTTTTTACATGGTTTGCTTTTACAAATACCTATGCCTGCATCACCGCCAGCATTAACGTGAACAACTCACTAATGCTTGATTCAGCTGTGCCGTGGATTGTTGGGGTTTCTCTTGGAGTAATCACCAATTACTTATTGGTTAAGAAACTGAAGGAAAGCGGGTTTCTGTAGCCCTGCCGGTTGCTAGCCTGCTTACTTCTTAACGCTGTCCGGCATCACCGCGCCAACAACGCCAGCCAGCGCTACGCCGCCAGCGATGACCGTTTCTTGAATGCCTGGAGGCATCTGATAACCAAATACGCCAGCAATGACCAGGATGATGCCGCGCCAGGTTGACGGCTCTTTCAGCCGATTAATGAGATAGTTCATAAGTTACCTTCAGCTTTATTGTTTAACTTCCGCTACGACGCCGCCAGCGGCTTTGAATTTTGCGATGAGGTTACTGGCCTTATGCTCAAACTGGCCGTAGCCCGCGCCGGGGAGAGACGCCCAGATATTGCTGCAACGGTAGATGGCCTGAAGAAGCTGCCCGTTGTCAATGAGCGGCAAAGCTCCACGCTCTTTAATTTGCTGCAGGGCCACCTGGTCCTGCGACGCCGGTGAGAAGTCTTTCAGTCCCAACTGCTTACGGTATGCATCCCACCACTTGGCCAGCAGCTGATAGCGGCCCGCTGCGGTGGATTTAATACCCAGCTTTGGCAGGCTCACCAACTTGCGAGGGTGGTCGCTGTAATCAGTAAAGAGTGAACCACCAACAATGACGTCATAGCCTCGGTTCTTTGTTGGTTGTCCCACTTTGTCTGTACCCTCCGACCAGGCGAGCATATCCAGAAACGCTTTTCGTTGATTATTAATTTCCTGCATTTTTAAACCCCGTCAGGCGCTCCCAGAAATAGGTCAACGCTACGGAGCCCATCGCGCCGCTTATCCCCGCGGTTGCCAGAATCATGTAAATGCTCAGTCCGCTTTCAATGCTCACCAGGCCAGCAATAACACCGGTAAACCCTGAAACCACCATTTGGGCAAGAGCATTGATCAAGCTCCATGTTGCCTTGCTCTGCTTCACATCTATCAGGTAGCGGACAAGTCCACCCCAGCAAGCAATGATCAGCAGAACCAGCCAGGACATCCCGGCAATGCTCTCTTTGTCTTGCATACGTTTAGCCATAGTTACCGCCTCCGATGAAAGATCGGGAAGCTGTGAGTTTGAAGAGGTTCAGGCCCATCGGGATGATTTGACAACGAGCCGTATCGATGATGACTCCCGCGAGCCTGAAATAAAAAAGGCCACGCAAATACATGGCCTTGTGATTTGAATCCATTGTTTACAAAATGTAATCGAGACGGTATTTTTCAACTTCCGGCCAAAAAAGCCATATACCGGAACAGGATCTAAACATAACTGCCTCGCCTGCATGAAACCATGCAGGCTTTTTTTATACAGAAAAGGCCCGCCGAAGCGAGCCTGCCACTGCTGTTTCTTTGTTTGTATTGGTTGTGGTGTCAGGTGCCTCCCGATGAGCCTTTGGCCAGCCGCCATGACTCGCGCTTACGGTTTAGCAAATAAAAACAATGCTGTGTACGCCCCTCCGCATAGGGGGATTCACCACTCAAATACATTATCCAGGCAACATTCATATAGTCAATACCCTACAGCAATAGGGTACACACGCCAGCCGAAAACGCTTTAAAAAATCAGATTACGATTAATTAATGCATATTAAATCATTAAATGATTAATGATAAAAACTCATACA
>NZ_PJDK01000080.1:0-24036 GCF_002837615.1 Klebsiella sp. X1-16S-Nf21 | reverse complement strand
GCGCCGCGGCGATCAGCAGATTGCGGCGGGTGAAGACGTGCAGGTGCAACGTGCAGCCGACCGCCAGCACCAGGGCGATGATCGGCCCACGGCTTTGGGTGAGCAGCAGCATCACCAGCATGATGACCACCGGCAGATAGAGCCAGTGGCTGGCTTTTTCTTTCAGTAGCATGCCGCAGATTAAAATGCCGATGCCGCAGTAACCGGCAAGGTCGATAACGTTCGTTGGTCCGGGGTTCTCGGGGGAGACCGCTCGTTCGGTGAGGACCAGCGTATGGTCGATAATCAGCGTCCACAGGGAGAGCACGGTGATCCCGCCAACCACCGCCAGCATGGCCAGGCGGCGGGTTCGTTCGTCGCTGAGCAGCATCGTCATCAGCAACAGATACCCCGTCAGATACACGCCGTGGGTGATCGGCGAGTCAATATGCTGTGGCGTATGTCCCCACAGGTTACTGAGGGCGTAATAGATAAAGAAAGCTGCCAGCAGCGTCCAGGTCTGCCACTGCTCGCGTAACACCCCGGCCAGCGCCTGGCGGTTTTCCTGGCGTACCAGCGACAGCAATAGCAGCAGGATCGATAAATGCAGCAGATTATTGGTCCGGGTGGACATGCAAAAAATCGCGCTGAAAAATAAAAACAAAGGAAAGACAATCGAGTAACCCTGTCTGGCGAAGTTACTCACTTTTAAAGTACTCATTAAACGCAACCTTTTCGAAGATAGTATCCGGCACAGCGCTTTCTGGGGAAAAATTAATCACCCGAATCTGACGTTGCTGCAGTACCTGCGCGGCATGCGCAAAGGAGGGCATGACGAGGGTATCCACTTTTGATGCCAGGTAAGAAGGCAATTTTTCTTGTTGTGTTTCGTAGAATCGCGGCTGGTTAAAGTTGGTCATATCCAGGCCGCTCACCAGGATAGTATTGAAGCCCAGCCAGGCGAGAATTTGCAGCGCCCAGTAGACCACCGTGCCGGCATCAAAGATGCCCTGGCGAATATCGGTGCTAAAACAGATATCCGGGCGCTGAGGGTGAAAGCACATCGCCGCATTCTGCTGGTAAGTGCGCTTTATCGCTTCGCTGGCGACTTTCGGCTGGTAAATCTTATAGCAACCGTCCTCAATCAACGCCAAACGGCAGCGTAGTGCGTCCCCATAGCGATCGAGGATTTTGGCGATCCCGTGCATGGTGGTGAACAGCAGAATCTCCGGCTGGCTGACAATGGCGCGGATAATATCAGGCTTCTTATCGAAAAATTCCATGTCGACGATGGTATAGAGCGAAAAGTGCAGCCGGTCGGCAAGATGCCAGGCGCCATTGACGCCCATCACCGGGATCGTTTTCGACAACAGGGAAAAATCGATATTGCGGGTTGAGGGGCCGGTGGCGGTCAGCAGGACTTCGCCCTGCATGCTGTTTTTCAGCGCGCTCAGGCTGACCAGCGGCACCGTTTTCCCTTTATAGCGTAACGCGCTGATTTCGCCGCTTGGCGCGCGCGTAATACGGGTAAAAGGCCACAGATTTTCATTGTGGCGATAAGCGCGAGGGCGCGTATAGCGGTAGATCTGTTTAAACAGGGATCCCATCAGAGCAGCCCCTGATTTTGCAGGAGAAGATGAACCCGGCTGGCCGGAATATCGCTGGTGCTGGTGCTGTTTTCCGGCCTGACGATATGCTGGTTTTTACCGTATCCGCCAATCAGCCCCGGATCGGTCGGGCCGTAGAGCGTGAAGTTCGGTTTATCCAGCGCGGCGGTCAAATGACTCAGTCCGGTATCGACCGAGACAACAGCCCGGGCGCTAGCCAGAACCTGCGCCACCTGCTCAAGGCTCATGCGCGGCAGCACTTCAACATACTCCCGGCCTTCCGCCAGTCGTTTTGCCCGCGCCTCTTCGTGCGGGGCGCCCCACGGCAGCTTAATGCGGACGCCGCTGTCGGCCAGCAGATCGAGAAGCTCCTGCCAGCGGGTTTCCGGCCAGTGCTTATCATCGCGGGTGGTGGCGTGCAGAAACACCAGATAGGGCGCGGCAGCGCTAGCCTCGTGCTGCAGGAAATGGCGCGCAATGGCGTAATCCCCCTGGGTCTGGGGTTTCGCGTAGCCAAGGCTTTTGGCGAACAGCTCGCGGGTACGCTCCACCGCGTGCTGCTGTTTCGCGATATGGTGGCGGCGGTTGTAAAACAGGCTGGCCAGCGGCTCGCGGGCCGTTTGCCAGTCCATACCGTGCTTGACGCCGTGCGCCAGGCGAGTAACCAGCGCGGCGCTTTTCACCAGCCCCTGGGCGTCGATGATGGCGTCATACTTTACCGCCTGAACGGCCTCGCGGAAGGCTTGACGCTCCGCTTTAATCGGCGCGGAAAACCAGGCTTTACGCCAGCGGCGAATCGCCACCGGGATCACCCGCTCGACGCTTTCATGCCAGGAGGGGATCTGCGCGAAACCCTCTTCAACCACCCAGTCGAAGCGAATGCCGGGGATGGCCTGCGCAGCGTCGGTTAGCGCGGGCAGCGTGTGTAGCACGTCGCCCATGGACGAGGTTTTTACGATCAATACCCGCATCCGTTACGCTTCCTCGTGCTCGGTTTTTTCCGCTAACAGTTCGTTCAGCTCTTGCAGGACGCGTTCTGGGGTGATGTCGATCAGGCTCTGATGATAGCCTTCCGCGGCATCGCCTTTGCGCACCTTGTGGTAGCCGCTAATCAGGCGGATAACCCGCGCTTTATGCGACAGCGGCGGGGTGAAGTCCGGGCTGCTCGGGCCATACAGCGCCACCAGCGGGCGGTCCAGCGCGGCGGCGACGTGCATCAGCCCCGAATCGTTAGTCACTACAGCTTTACAGGCGGCGATCAGAATGACCGCCTGCTCCAGCTGGGTTTCACCCGCCAGATTACGACACCAGGCCTGCTGCTCGCTGCTGAGGGCGGCGATGATCTCTTTGCCGGCCTCGTTATCTTTCGCCGAGCCGAATAACGCAATCTGATAGCCATCGTCGATAAGCTTTTTCGCCAGCGCAGCATAGTGATAGTGCGGCCAGCGTTTGGCCGGACCGAATTCCGCGCCGGGGCAGAAGCCGATGATCGGCCGCTCGTTTGAGAGATTAAAGGCGTTGCAGGCCTGTGATTTTTCGCCATCGTTGACCTGCAGCTGCGGCCACAGCAGCGGCTGCGGCAGATCTTTGGCGCAGCGCATCACGCCGTTGTCGTAGGCCAGCGCCACGTAGCGTTCCACCATCAGCGGCCAGGCGTCTTTGTCCAGCACCCGGGCGTCGTTGAGCAGGCCGTAGCGCATCTCGCCGCGCCAGCCGGTGCGCAGCGGGATGTTGGCAAAGAAGGGGACTAATGCCGATTTAAACGAGTTCGGCAGCACGTAAGCGCGATCGTAGCGACGCTCGCGCAGGCTGTGGCCGAGCTTGCGGCGTTCGCCGATAGCCAGCGCGCCGTGGCCCAGCGGCATCGGGATCGCTTCATTCACTTCCGGCATGCGCGATAGCAACGGACGGCACCAGGCTGGCGCCATCACGTCGATAATCGCCTGGGGATAGCGCGCCCTGAGCGTACGATAAAGACTTTGCGACATCATCATGTCGCCCACCCAAGACGGGCCTACCACCAGAATTTTCATGTTATCTCTTACGCATCCCGATTCAGCCAGGCCATATACTCCGTTACGCCTTCGGCAACGGTTTTGAATGGTTTGTCATAGCCCGCTTTGCGCAGGTTAGTCAGATCAGCCTGGGTGAATGCCTGGTAGCGGCCTTTCAGTTTGTCCGGGAACGGGATGTACTCAATGCTGCCTTTTTTATGGAAAGCCAGGGTCGCATCGGCAACCGCCTGGAAGGATTCCGCGCGGCCGGTGCCAAGGTTGAAGATCCCGGACACGCCGTTTTCCCAGAACCACAGGTTGACGTCTGCCACGTCGCCCACGTAGACGAAGTCGCGCTTGAAGCCGTCGCTGCCTTCGAACAGTTTCGGACTTTCGCCATTATTCAGCTGGGTGTTGAGGTGGAAAGCGACGCTCGCCATGCTGCCTTTGTGGCCTTCGCGCGGCCCGTAGACGTTGAAGTAGCGGAAGCCGACGATCTGCGAATTGGCTTCCGGCAGGATCTGGCGGACGTATTCGTCGAACAGGAATTTGGAGTAGCCGTAGACGTTCAGCGGCTGTTCGTACTCACGGGACTCGATGAAGTCGCTGGTGCGCCCGCCGTAGGTGGCGGCGGAAGAGGCGTACAGGAACGGGATTTCACGCTCCAGGCAGTAGTGCAGCAGCTCTTTAGAGTACTGATAGTTGTTATCCATCATGTACTTGCCATCCCACTCTGTGGTGGAAGAGCACGCGCCTTCGTGGAAGATCGCTTCGATTTCACCGAACTCTTCACCCGCCATTATCTGGATCAGAAAGTCTTCTTTATCCATGTAGTCAGCGATGTTCAGGTCAACCAGATTCACAAACTTGGTGCCGTCTTTCAGATTGTCGACAACCAGAATGTCGGTGATGCCTTTGTCATTCAGCGCTTTAACGATGTTGCTGCCGATAAAGCCTGCGCCGCCGGTAACGATGATCATAACTGTACCTTTGAAGTTGGGAGCCCGAAGACAATCCGGGCATGAATGCTCATATCATATCACCACATGAGCAAGCCTACAGCCATTCGCAGAATAAGGTGCTGGGCTGACGTGATTTATGCTGCAAATAATTCATTCAGGCCTGCATCATCTCGTATCAGCGTATAGCTTTGGGTAATATGTGCCAAATTTTGCCGAATCTGGAGAGTTGCAATGCGTGGTGATTTCTACAAACAGTTAACGAGTAATCTGGAAACCGCTCGGGCCGAAGGCTTGTTCAAAGAAGAGCGGATCATCACCTCGGCGCAGCAGGCGGACATTACCGTCGGCGACAGCCATGTGATTAACTTCTGCGCCAATAACTATCTGGGTCTGGCGAACCACCCGGAACTGATTGCCGCAGCGAAATCCGGTATGGACAGCCACGGCTTCGGGATGGCCTCGGTGCGCTTCATCTGCGGTACCCAGGACACGCATAAGCAGCTGGAGAAGAAGCTGGCCGATTTCCTCGGTATGGAAGACGCGATCCTCTACTCCTCCTGCTTTGACGCCAACGGCGGCCTGTTTGAAACGCTGCTCGGGCCGGAAGACGCCATTATCTCCGACGCCCTGAACCATGCCTCGATCATCGACGGCGTGCGCCTGTGTAAAGCGAAGCGCTTCCGCTATGCCAACAACGACATGCAGGAGCTGGAAGCGTGTCTGAAAGAAGCGCGCGAGGCCGGCGCGCGTCACGTGCTGATCGCCACCGATGGCGTCTTCTCGATGGATGGCGTGATCGCCAACCTGAAAGGCGTTTGCGACCTGGCGGATAAATACGATGCGTTGGTGATGGTCGATGACTCCCACGCCGTCGGCTTCGTCGGCGAAAACGGCCGCGGCTCTCATGAATATTGCGACGTGATGGGTCGCGTCGACATCATCACCGGCACGCTGGGTAAAGCGCTGGGCGGCGCCTCCGGGGGCTACACCGCCGCACGCAAAGAGGTGGTTGAGTGGCTGCGCCAGCGTTCCCGTCCGTATCTGTTCTCCAACTCTCTGGCGCCGGCCATTGTGGCCGCCTCCATCAAAGTGCTGGAGATGGTTGAAGAGGGGGCAGACCTGCGCGATCGGCTGTGGGCTAACGCGCGTCTGTTCCGCGAAAAAATGACCGCGGCAGGTTTCACGCTGGCGGGCGCCGACCACGCCATCATTCCGGTGATGCTGGGTGAAGCGGTGGTGGCGCAGAACTTTGCCCGCGAGCTGCAGAAAGAAGGGATCTATGTCACCGGCTTCTTCTATCCGGTGGTACCGAAAGGCCAGGCGCGTATTCGCACCCAGATGTCGGCGGCGCATACCCCTGAACAAATTGAGCGTGCGGTGGAAGCCTTTACCCGCATCGGCAAACAACTGGGCGTCATCGCCTAATAAGGGTGTGAGATGAAAGCGTTATCCAAACTGAAAGCGGAAGAAGGCATCTGGATGACCGACGTACCGGAACCGGAAGTCGGCCATAACGATCTGCTGATTAAAATCCGCAAGACCGCTATTTGCGGAACCGACGTGCACATCTACAACTGGGATGAGTGGTCGCAGAAGACCATTCCGGTGCCGATGGTGGTCGGTCACGAATACGTTGGCGAAGTGGTGGGGATTGGTCAGGAAGTGCGCGGCTTTAAGATTGGCGACCGCGTCTCCGGCGAGGGGCATATCACCTGCGGCCACTGCCGCAACTGCCGCGCGGGCCGCACCCATTTGTGCCGCAACACCATCGGCGTGGGCGTTAACCGCCCGGGCTGCTTTGCCGAGTATCTGGTGATCCCGGCTTTTAACGCCTTTAAAATCCCCGACAATATCTCTGATGACCTGGCGTCTATCTTCGACCCGTTCGGCAACGCGGTGCACACCGCGCTCTCCTTCGATCTGGTCGGGGAAGATGTACTGGTTTCCGGCGCCGGTCCGATCGGCGTGATGGCGGCGGCGGTGGCGAAACACGTCGGCGCGCGTAACGTGGTGATCACCGACGTTAACGAGTACCGTCTGGAGCTGGCGCGCAAAATGGGCGTCACCCGCGCGGTGAACGTGGCCAAAGAGAACCTCAATGACGTGATGGCCGAGCTGGGCATGACCGAAGGTTTCGATGTGGGTCTGGAGATGTCCGGCGCGCCGCCGGCGTTTCGCAGCATGCTGGATACCATGAACCACGGCGGCCGTATCGCGATGCTGGGCATTCCGCCGTCGGATATGTCCATCGACTGGACCAAGGTCATCTTCAAAGGGCTGTTTATTAAAGGGATCTATGGTCGCGAAATGTTCGAAACCTGGTACAAAATGGCGGCGCTGATCCAGTCTGGTCTGGACCTTTCACCGATCATCACCCACCGCTTCGGCATTGATGATTTCCAGAAAGGTTTTGACGCGATGCGCTCCGGCCAGTCCGGTAAAGTGGTTCTGAGCTGGGAATAACGCCTCCGGGCTGTTGTAAAAATCAGCAAAAAAGGCGCCTGCGGGCGCCTTAATTTAGATTTGGATAACATTTTTAGCCTGCTTAATATTAAGCGCACAATTTCTACATCGATTTTACGGTTATTCGCTTATACAGTGTGTTTAGTCGCGGTTTAACTTTGTAACTATCATGCTTAAACTCTCCGTATGCTTACTGACCTGTAACTCTGCGCGCCTGCTGATGGAGGTGCTGCCGCCGCTGCTGAAGGTGGCCGATGAATGTATCGTCGTCGACTCCGGCAGCACCGACGAAACGGTCTCTATTTGTCAGCAGTTTGGTCTCACCGTCCATCATCATGCCTATAAAGCCCACGGCGCCCAGATGAACTATGCCATCGGGCTGGCCAGCCATGACTGGGTGCTGTGTATGGATAGCGATGAGATTCTTGATAACGACGTGGTGGCGGCCATTCAGGCGTTAAAAGCGGGCGAGGAGCCAGACCCAACCTGCGCCTGGCGTTTGCCGCGCTACTGGTTTGTGCTCGGCACGCAGGTGCGAACGATCTACCCTATTTCTTCGCCGGATTACCCGGTGCGTCTCTTTAACCGCCAGCAGGCGCGGTTTAACGACCGGCCGGTGGATGACCAGGTGGTCGGACACGCACGCTCCGTCAGGCTGCCGGGCTTTGTACGCCATGACACCTTTTATTCGCTGCATGAAGTGTTTAATAAGCTAAACAGCTATACCACCCGGCTGGTGAAGTACCAGCAGATCAAACCTTCGCTGACGCGGGGGATCGTCAGCGCCATTGGCGCTTTCTTTAAGTGGTATCTCTTTAGCGGAGCGTGGCGCTATGGCAAAGTCGGCGTGGTCACCGGCCTGTACGCCACGTTTTACAGCTTTCTCAAATATTTTAAGGCGTGGTACGCCCACGAAGATAACCAGGCGCCCGTCGCGCAAAAGCGAACGGACCCCTGAGTGGTCTAGTTGCCGGGATTGTCCCAGCCTTGCCATTTGAGGCGATAGTACTGGACCAGCGCGCTCTGGCTGATGCTGTCGCTGAGGATAGTGAAGAAGCGGCTGGCGTTCACGGGCTCCAGCGGGCGCTTCGGCTTGCAATACTTCACGCCGTGGAACGGATTACGCGGCTTCTGCTGCTGCTGCGGCGTTTGTTGCGCGGGCGGCTGAGCGTAGTTTGGCGTCGAGTTGTCGACCTGCGGCTCGTTGAGCAGGCTGCTCGGGCGCACCAGCGTGATATCCGGCGGCAGGTTATAGACCATCTGCTGCAGCACCCGCACCGTCGTCGGATGCGGATGGCCAATGGCTATTGCCGAACCGTTGCGCCGCGCCAGGGCGATGGCGCGATTGAACTGGGTGCGGATATCGGCTTCATTCTGCGTATCGTCAAGAAACACCTTGCGCTTAATCACCTTCACCCCGGTGCCCTGCGCGGCGCGCATGGCCTGGGTGTTGCCGATGGTGACGCTATCGAGAAAATAGAGATTGTAGCGCTCCAGGGCCTGCATCACCTTCTGCATACCAAACAGGTTGGAGGTCATCGCGCTGCCCATATGGTTATTCAGCCCGACGGCGTAGGGAACTTTGCCGTAAGCCTCGCGAATGATGCGCTCGATCTCCTCGCTGCTCATTTCGGGACGCAGGGTGTCTTTTTCCAGCGGCTGTTTGCTGAGCGGCGCCATCGGCAGGTGGATGAGCACTTCATGGCCCAGATTATGCGCTTTCGTGGCCATTTCCCGGGCGTGCGGCGCGTTCGGCAGCACGGCGACGGAGATAGTTGACGGCAGCGCCAGCACCTGATTCTCGGTCTGCGGGCGGTAGCCAAAATCGTCAATAACGATGGAGAGTTTGCCAGCGAACGCTGGCGCCGCCAGAGCCAGCGAACCGGCTACGGCAAGAGCAATTGCGCGAAATTGAAGCAAAACTTATCTTCCCAACCACGGCTGTGGATTGACCGCCTGACCCTGGCGGCGAATTTCGAAATAGAGCGACGGACGGCCCTGACCGCCGCTGCTGCCTACGAGCGCGATAGGCTGACCGGCACGAACCTGCGTACCGACGCTGACCAGCGCGCTTTGGTTATAGCCATACAGGCTCATGTCGCCTTTGCCATGTTCGACCACCACCACCAGACCATAGCCCTGCAGCCAGTCGGCCAGAATGACCCGACCATCGGCGATGGCTCTGACTTCGGTGCCTTCAGACGCGGCGATAACCATCCCTTTCCAACGTAGTTCACCTTGCAGCTGTTCGCCATATCGATGAAGGAGCGGACCGCGAACCGGCCAGAACGCCTGGCCGCGCGGCGAGCCCAGCCCGCCGGTGCGTGACATCAGCGAACGCTCGCTTTCCGTTGGTTTATAGGTGGTGCCTTTGCGCGATGCTTCCTGCTGGCGGTCGCGCACCGCCTGCGCATCGCGAGCTTCCCGATCGGCTCGGGCTTTGGCGGCAGCCTCCGCCTGGGCGATACGACCGCGTAGGCGCGATTCGTTAGCCCGCAATTCACTCAACTGTTGCTGACCCTGCTGAATGGCGGACTCCAGACCGGAAAGGGTCTTTTTCCGTTCGTTACGCGCCTGCTCCAGCTTCGCCTGCTGGGCTTTTTGCTCGTAGACCAGCGTCTGCTGCTGGCTCTGCTTCTCTTCGAGCATCGACTTTTGCACCGCCATCTCTTCGCGCGTTTTCTTCAGCTCCGCAATAGTCTCCTGACGGGCCTGGTTGAAATAGCTGAAGTAGACCTGCATCCGCTGATTGCGCTGGCCCTCTTCACCGCTCAGCACCATCTGGATGCCGGTATGCGGCCCCTGGCGGAACGCGGCGTCAAGCTGCGCGGCGAGGTTACGTTCCTGAGACGCGCGCTGACGCTCCAGCTTCGCGAGAGAAGCGTTCATCTCGTCAATCTGCTTATTGAGCTGGTTCAGGCTGTCCTGGGTTTCACGCAGTTTGCGGGCCGCGGCGGCGATCGCCTCTTCCTGCGCTTTGAGCTGGGCGAGCAGGCTTGCGCGCTGCTGCTGCTGTTGCTTAATCGCCCGCTGCCTGGCGGCGATGTCGGCCTGGATGGACTTTAGCTGATCGCGATCGTCGGCGTGCGCAGATGACGCGCACAGCAATACGCCAGCGCTGAGCGCGCTGGCGTAAAGGACGGATCGAACTGCCGTTGCGATCCATGTAGTTGAATACGTCGCCTTTCCCCTCATGGGGAAGGATTATTCCACGATGAACAGCGGCTTGCCAGTCATCTCTTGCGGGATTTCCATTCCCATCAGCGACAGCATGGTCGGGGCGATGTCGGAAAGTTTACCGCCATTGACCGCTTTGACCGCTTTGTTACCGACGTAGATCAGCGGAACCGGCAGGTTGGTATGGGCGGTGTGCGCCTGACCGGTGGCCGGGTCGCGCATCTGCTCGGCGTTGCCGTGGTCGGCGGTGATCAGCAACTGGCCGCCAACGGATTCCACTGCCTGAGTCACCTGGTCGATGCAGTGATCCAGCGCTTCAACCGCTTTCACTGCCGCTTCCATCACCCCGGTATGGCCAACCATATCGCCGTTCGGGTAGTTACAGATGATGGTGTCGTATTTGCCACCTTTGATGGCGGCGACCAGTTTCTCGGTCAGCTCGGCGGAGCTCATTTCCGGCTGCAGATCGTAGGTTGCCACTTTTGGTGAGTTAATCAGAATACGCTCTTCGCCTTTAAACGGCTCTTCTACGCCGCCGTTGAAGAAGAAGGTGACGTGAGCGTATTTCTCGGTTTCGGAGATGCGCAGCTGGGTTTTATCGTGCTTCGCCATCCACTCGCCGAAGGTGTTAGCCAGTGAGGCGGGCGGATAAGCGCAGGCGACTTTGATGTCGGCGGCGTATTCGGTGAGCATCACGAAGTCGAGGTTAACCACTTTCTTACGCGCGAAGCCGTCGAAGTCGGCGTTGACGAAGGCGCGGGTGATTTCACGCGCGCGGTCAGCACGGAAGTTCATGAAGATCAGCGCGTCGCCGTCTTCCATCGCGGCATCGGCCTGGCCGGCGGCGCGGATAACGGTGGCTTTGACGAATTCGTCGTTTTCGTCACGGGCGTAGGCGGCCTGCAGACCCGCGACGGCGGTATCGGCCTGGAATTCGCCTTTCGCCAGGGTCATCAGATCATAAGCTTGTTCCACGCGATCCCAGCGGTTATCGCGATCCATGGCATAGTAGCGGCCAATAATAGACGCGATGCGGCCTTTGCCCAGCGCGGCAAATTTGGCTTCGAATGTCGCCAGCGTTTTTTCCGCGCTGCGCGGCGGCGTATCACGGCCATCAAGGAAGGCGTGCAGATAGATTTTCTCAGCGCCGCGCTCTGCTGCCAGCTCCACCATCGCCATGATGTGATCTTCGTGGCTGTGGACGCCGCCCGGAGACATCAGGCCCATGATGTGGACCGCTTTACCGGCGGCAACCGCTTTGTCGACCGCGGCGGTGAGTACCGGGTTGGCGAAGAAGGTGCGTTCTTTAATTTCAACATCGAGACGGGTCAGGTCCTGGTAGACGATACGACCGGCGCCCAGGTTGACGTGGCCTACTTCGGAGTTCCCCATCTGACGGTCCGGCAGGCCGACTTCCAGGCCAGATGCATCGATCAGGGTATGCGGACGTTTGGCCCACAGGGCGTCCATTACCGGCGTTTTAGCGCTGTAAATGGCGTTATCCTGTTGGTCTTCGCGATAGCCGTAGCCATCCAGAATCACCAGTACCATAGGTTTTTTAGAAACCGACATTGCGACAACCTCATGCTCAAAGACAGAAATTTTGCGTAATTTTACTACAGCTGAATCGTTTAAATCCCCGTGAAAGATCAAAGAAAGGGAAGGGGCGGCGTCAGAGGCGATGATGAAGGCGGCTTTTTTTTCGTGACCGCCCGCAGAAAATACATTACATCGCGCTCACTGGCTGTATTTGCCGCAATGCACAGGTATACTCCTTCCCTGGTTTTTTATCACTTAGTCGGGAGTTGTAACCCCCCATGCAAGAAATTATGCAATTCATCGGCCGTCACCCGGTCCTGAGCATCGCGTGGATCGCGCTGCTGGGTGCGGTACTGTTCACCACCTTTAAAGGGTTGATGTCGAAAGTTAAAGTCATCACCCGTGGTGAAGCGACGCGTCTTATCAATAAAGAAGATGCGGTGGTGGTCGACCTGCGTCAGCGTGACGATTTCCGTAAAGGCCATATTGCCGGCGCCATCAACCTGCTGCCTGCCGATATCAAAGCCAATAACGTCGGCGAGTTGGAAAAACACAAATCGCAACCCATTATTGTGGTAGACGGTTCCGGCATGCAGGCGCAAGAGCCAGCCAGCGCGCTGAACAAAGCCGGGTTTGAAAAAGTCTTTGTACTGAAAGAGGGCATCGCAGGCTGGAGCGGCGAAAACCTTCCTCTGGTACGCGGCAAATAACTTACCTCGCGTGGTAATGCCGCCGCGCTTTCCCCTTCATGCCTGACGTGAGGGGAAGCTCAGGCTGCGGCGTAAAACCCCAGGGTAAAAACAGGAGTAAAGTCATGGCCAATATTGAGATCTACACCAAAGCGACCTGCCCGTTCTGCGTACGCGCGAAAGCGCTGTTGAACAGCAAAGGCGTAACGTTCCATGAGTTGCCGATCGATGGCGATGCCGCGAAGCGTGAGGAGATGATCCAGCGCAGCGGACGGACGACGGTTCCGCAGATTTTTATTGATGCGCAGCACATTGGCGGCTGTGACGACTTGTATGCGCTTGATTCACGTGGTGGACTTGATCCCCTCTTGCGCTAATTTTTGCGCGCTTTCCCTGGCGGAAGCGCGTATTTAAGGACAACACGAAAGGGTTTTACTATGTCAGAACAAAACAGCACCGAAATGACCTTCCAGATCCAGCGTATCTATACCAAAGATATCTCTTTTGAAGCGCCGAACGCGCCGCAAGTTTTCCAGAAAGACTGGCAGCCGGAAGTTAAACTTGATCTGGATACCGCCTCCACCCAGCTGGCTGAAGGCGTTTATGAAGTGGTGCTGCGTGTGACCGTGACCGCCGCGCTGGGCGAAGAAACCGCGTTCCTCTGTGAAGTACAGCAGGGCGGTATTTTCTCCATCGACGGCATCGAAGGCACCCAGATGGCGCACTGCCTCGGCGCATACTGCCCGAACATTCTGTTCCCGTACGCGCGTGAGTGCATCACCAGCCTGGTTTCCCGCGGCACCTTCCCGCAACTTAACCTTGCGCCAGTGAACTTCGACGCGCTGTTTATGAACTATCTGCAGCAGCAGGCTGGCGAAGGTGCTGAACAACATCAGGATGCCTGATGAACGCACTTAATGCTGCAATGACTGTGATCGGTGCCGGCTCTTACGGCACCGCTCTTGCCATCACCCTGGCAAGAAATGGCCACCACGTTGTGCTCTGGGGCCATGACCCGAAACATATCGCGACGCTGCAACACGATCGCTGCAACGCCGCGTTCCTTCCCGATGTGCCTTTCCCGGATACGCTGCATCTTGAGAGCGACCTGGCCACCGCGCTGGCCGCCAGCCGAGACATCCTTGTCGTGGTGCCAAGCCATGTGTTCGGCCAGGTATTACGTCAGATTAAACCGCTGATGCGTCCCGACGCACGTCTGGTGTGGGCGACCAAAGGCCTCGAGGCTGAAACCGGCCGCCTGCTGCAGGACGTGGCGCGTGAAGCGCTGGGCGATGATATCCCGCTGGCGGTGATCTCGGGACCAACCTTCGCCAAAGAGCTGGCCGCCGGTCTGCCGACGGCGATTTCGCTGGCAGCGACGGATCCGCAGTTTGCCGAGGATCTGCAGCACCTGCTGCACTGCGGCAAAAGTTTCCGCGTCTACATCAATCCGGACTTTATCGGCGTGCAGCTCGGCGGCGCGGTGAAAAACGTCATTGCCATCGGGGCCGGTATGTCGGATGGCATCGGCTTCGGCGCCAATGCGCGTACGGCGCTGATTACCCGTGGGCTGGTGGAAATGTCCCGTCTCGGCGCGGCGCTGGGCGCCGATCCGGAAACCTTTATGGGCATGGCCGGTCTCGGTGACCTGGTGCTCACCTGCACCGACAACCAGTCCCGTAACCGTCGCTTCGGCATGATGCTCGGCCAGGGTATGGACGTGCAGAGCGCCCAGGACAAGATTGGCCAGGTGGTCGAAGGCTACCGCAATACCAAGGAAGTTCGCGTTTTGGCACAGCGTTTAGGTGTCGAAATGCCAATAACCGAGGAAATTTATCAGGTATTGTATTGCGGAAAAATTGCGCGCGAGGCAGCATTGACCTTATTGGGTCGCGCCCGCAAGGACGAGCGCAGCAGCAATTAGCTTTCCTTTGTCACCTGAATGACCCTGCCAGCGCAGAACTGGCAGGTCATTATCATATCGTCTGGAGTATGCAATGCCGTGTGAAGAACTGGATATCGTCTGGAATAATATTAAAGCCGAAGCCCGGGCTCTGGCTGACTGTGAGCCGATGCTCGCCAGTTTTTACCACGCTACGCTACTCAAGCATGAAAATCTGGGCAGTGCGCTGAGCTATATGCTGGCCAACAAGCTGGCCTCGCCGATTATGCCAGCGATCGCCATTCGCGAAGTGGTGGAAGAGGCCTATGCCGCCGATCCGGAAATGATCGCCTCCGCCGCCTGCGATATTCAGGCGGTGCGCACGCGCGACCCGGCGGTGGATAAATACTCCACGCCGCTGCTCTACCTGAAGGGTTTCCATGCGCTGCAGGCCTACCGTATCGGCCACTGGCTGTGGACTCAGGGCCGACGTGCGCTGGCGATTTTCCTGCAAAATCAGGTCTCCGTCTCCTTCCAGGTGGATATCCACCCGGCGGCGAAAATCGGCCGCGGGATCATGCTCGACCACGCCACCGGCATTGTGGTCGGCGAAACGGCGGTGATTGAAGATGACGTCTCTATCCTGCAGTCGGTCACCCTCGGCGGTACCGGTAAAACCAGCGGTGACCGTCACCCGAAAATTCGCGAAGGCGTGATGATTGGCGCCGGGGCGAAGATCCTCGGTAATATCGAAGTGGGACGTGGGGCGAAGATTGGCGCCGGTTCGGTGGTATTGCAGCCGGTTCCGCCGCACACCACCGCGGCGGGCGTACCGGCGCGCATCGTTGGCAAGCCGGAGAGCGACAAGCCGGCGATGGACATGGATCAGCATTTCAACGGCATCCACCACACCTTCGAGTACGGCGACGGGATTTGATGTATTGCCATTTGCCGCTGTTAAGCTCAGATATGTAGCCCGGATAAGGCGCGGTGCGCCGCCATCCGGGAATGGCTCAGGTTAGCTGCGCAACACGGCTCCCGGATACCCCAGCTGGCGCCAGGCTTCATACACCACCACCGACACCGCGTTGGACAGGTTCATGCTGCGGCTGTCCGGCATCATCGGAATACGGATTTTCTGCTCTGGCGGCAGGGCATCGAGGATGCTGGCCGGCAGACCGCGGGTTTCCGGGCCAAACATCAAGAAATCGCCATCCTGATAGCTCACTGCGCTGTGCGCCGGCGTGCCTTTGGTGGTCAGGGCGAACAACCGCTGCGGCTGCGCGCTGGCGAGAAACGCCGCGTAATCCGCATGGCGCTGCACGGCAGTGAACTCGTGATAGTCCAGTCCGGCGCGTCTCAGGCGTTTATCGTCCCAGGTAAAGCCCATCGGCTCAATGATATGCAGACTGAAGCCCGTGTTGGCGCACAGGCGGATAATATTCCCGGTGTTCGGCGGGATCTCTGGTTCGAATAACACGATGTTCAGCATACTGCCCCCTTAATTGCGGGGGGCAGAATAGCAGATATTTGGCGAACCCTCACCCCGGCCCTCTCCCTGAGGGAGAGGGGGAAAACCGGCGCCGGTCGGTGGATCGGAGGGTGCGGGTAAAGGACTCACCCATCAGTCGATACTTCTCGTGGACAGAGGCTCAGGGAAACGCCGCCGCTAACCTGTCTGCCGGACAGTCCCCTCTCCCTGAGGGAGAGGGTTAGGATGAGGGGAGAGAATGACGCCGCCGCCTACGCGGCGTTATTCTGCTTGAGCGCATCGAAGGTCTGCAGCGCTTCGGCGTTCTGCACCAGCGAATCACGGCTGATTTCACGGATGGTTTTCGCCCCGGTCAGGGTCATCGCCACTTTCATTTCTTTTTCGATCAGGTTCAGCAGATTCGCCACGCCCTGCTTACCGTGGGTCGCCAGGGCGTACAGGTAAGCGCGGCCCAGCAGTACGCTGTCGGCGCCCAGGGCGATCATCCGCACCACGTCGAGCCCGTTGCGGATGCCGCTGTCGGCGAGAATAGTGATGTCGCCTTTCACCGCGTCGGCAATTGCCGGCAGGGCGCGGGCCGAGGAGAGCACGCCATCGAGCTGGCGGCCGCCGTGGTTAGAGACCACAATGCCGTCAGCGCCGAAGCGCACCGCGTCGCGGGCGTCCTCCGGATCGAGGATCCCTTTGATCACCATCGGACCGTCCCAGAAATCGCGGATCCACTCGAGGTCTTTCCATGAAATCGACGGATCGAAGTTATTCGCCAGCCAGCCGATGTAATCCTCCAGACCGGTCGGTTGGCCGAGATAGGCGGAGATATTGCCCAGATCGTGCGGGCGACCGTTAAGGCCGACGTCCCACGCCCACTGCGGATGAGTCACCGCCTGCCAGTAGCGGCGCAGGGCGGCGTTCGGGCCGCTCATGCCGGAATGGGCGTCGCGGTAGCGGGCGCCAGGGGTCGGCATATCGACGGTAAAGACCAGCGTCGAGCAGCCGGCGGCCTTGGCGCGCTCCAGCGCATTGCGCATAAAGCCGCGGTCGCGCAGGACGTATAACTGGAACCACATCGGGCGTTTGATGGTCGGGGCGACCTCTTCAATCGGGCAAACGGAAACGGTAGAGAGGGTGAACGGAATGCCTTTGTCGTCCGCCGCGCCGGCGGCCTGCACTTCGCCGCGGCGAGCGTACATTCCGCACAGCCCGACCGGCGCCAGCGCCGTCGGCATCGCCAGCTTCTCATTGAACAGAGTGGTCTCGAGACTCAGATCCGACATATTGCGCAAAATACGCTGGCGCAAGGCCACATCGGACAGGTCCTCGACGTTACGGCGCAGGGTATGTTCGGCGTAGGCGCCGCCGTCGATATAGTGGAACAGAAACGGCGGCAGGATACGCTGTGCGGCGGCGCGATAGTCGCTGGCGGCGGAAATAATCATCACGAGTTCTCCCTGGAATTTTCATTGTGGTCACCGGGCAGGCGGGTAATTCGCGCCTGGCGGGCCTGGTCTTCATCAAAACGTTTAATCGTGGCGTGGACAAAACCTAAGTGGCCCATCATCGCCTGGCGCGCCGCCTCGGCGTCACCGGCAACAATAGCCTCCATAACGGCCTGGTGCTGTTCAGTCAGGCGGGCAAACACCGGCGGCACCAGATACATGCGCTGGCGGCTCTGCTTAACGGAGGAGTGCAGCAGGTCGAAAAAACCGCGCATGGTTTGCAGGAGCACCACGTTATGCGAGGCTTCGGCGATGGCCAGATGGAAGCGGACATCCGCCTGCGAGGCGATATCCGGGTCTTCACTCTGGGTCGCTTCAAAGCACAGACGAATTTTTTCTTTATCGGCGTCGGTGGCCCGCATCGCTGCGTGCCACGCGGTGCTGGCCTCGATGGCGTGGCGGGCTTCGAGGATGTCGAAGCTGTAGTCCGGGTCATCGGCCAGCAGCGTCTTCAGCGGCTGGACGATGTTTTGCTCCGACCACGGTTCATGCTGCCAGCGGACGAAGGTGCCGCCGCCGCGACGGCTCAGCAGCACGCCTTCATTGACCAGCATCGCCAGCGCTTCGCGCAGGGAATTGCGCGAGACGCCGAGCTGGGCGGCGAGCTGGCGTTCAGCGGGCAGTCGCATGCCCGCCTCCAGCTGTTGTTCTTCAATCAGCGCCCGGACGCGACGCGCCACGTCGTCGGCCAGGCGTTTAGGCATCACTATCACGGGATCATCCAGGTTAAAACGTAGGCCTGCAGCGTGGTGATCAGGCCCACCATGCAGGTGAAGATCAGGCTGTGTTTGACGGTAAAGCGGAACAGATCCGACTCTTTACCCACCAGGCCTACCGCGGCGCAGGCGATGGCGATCGACTGAGGGGAAATCATCTTGCCGGTGACACCGCCGGTGGTGTTGGCCGCGACCAGCAGAATATCGGAGACGCCAATCTGCTGCGCGGCCGTTGCCTGCAGTGCGGCGAACAGGGCGTTAGACGAGGTGTCCGAACCGGTCAGGAATACCCCCAGCCAGCCAAGGAACGGCGAGAAGAAGGTAAACGCGTGGCCGGTATGCGCCAGCGCCAGGGCCAGGGTCGACGACAGCCCGGAGTAGTTGGAGATAAAGGCGAACGCCAGCACCATGCCGATAGAGTAGATCGGCAGCGCCAGATCCTTCAGCGTCCCGGCGAAGGTGGTCAGCGCGTCTTTTGGCTTCATGCGCAGCCAGACGATGGACAGCAGGGCGGCGAACAGAATGGCGGTGCCGGTTGCCGACAGCCAGTCGAATTTATACACCGCGGCGTATGGCGTCGCGGCGCTAACTACCGGCGGCATACGGGCAACCATTTTGTCGAGGAACGGCACCGAAATATTGATGACGAAGTCATACATTGCGCCGCCCGGTGCGAACAGCGCTTTAAACGGCGGTACGCTCCACAGGGTCACGGTGGCGGTCAGGAACAGGAACGGCGACCAGGCGCGGATCACTTGTCCCGCCGTGTAGCGGGTGCGGGCCAGCGTCATATCCACCTGCGAGGCGCCGATATCGCCGAAGCGGAAGATGCGTACCGGCTGCCAGCGTTTGAGGAACAGGGTCAGACAGACCAGGGAGACCAGCGACGAGATGATGTCCGGCAGCTCCGGGCCAAGGAAGTTAGAGCTGAGGTACTGGGCAATAGCGAACGAACCGCCTGCCACCATCACCGCCGGCCAGGTCTCTTTGATGCCGCGCCAGCCATCCATGATGGCCATGATCCAGAACAGGACGATAATGGTCAGGAACGGCAGCTGACGGCCCACCATCTGGCCGATAGCAAAGCTGTCGATACCGGTCACCTGGCCGGCGACCAGGATCGGGATGCCCATCGCGCCGAAGGCTACCGGCGCGGTGTTGACGATCAGGCACAGGCCAGCCGCATACAGCGGGTTAAACCCAAGGCCGACCAGCAGCGCGGCGGTAATCGCCACCGGCGCGCCGAAACCCGCCGCCCCTTCGAGAAAGGCGCCGAACGAGAAGCCGACGATCAGCATCTGCAGGCGCTGGTCCGGCGTAATCGACAGAATCGATGAGCGGATGATGTCGAACTGCCCGGTCTTCACCGAGATTTTATAGACGAAGACCGCGGCGATAATAATCCACGCGATAGGCCACAGGCCGTAGAAGAAGCCGTAGACCACCGAGGCTAAGGCGCGGTCCACCGGCATTTTATAGAACAGCAAGGCGACGGCCAGCGCAATAGCGACGGTCCAGGTGGCTGCGAGGTAGCCTTTCAGTTTGAGCTTAATCAGCGCAAAAAAGAAAAACAGAATCGGTAGCGATGCGATAAGACTGGATAACCAGATATTACCGGCGGGATCGTAGTTTTGTTGCCAGAGATTCATGCAGGGTCTCCATCGGGCCGCCAGGAGAGGAGGGCTGAGTCTGCGCTCATTGCCGATCCCATCGTAGGTAAAATTGGCCCGGCCAATTAAGGGTATCAGGGTTGATGACAACGAATGGTTAATCAGATGTTGCTCTTAAGCAACGTGTTTGTGATGTATTTTGAAGGATTTGTGAACTGCTGGGGGGTAGATGAAATTATTGGTTGGACCAATCGACCTGGCTGAGGGTAAAAATGTGGGAAGTGAAGACAGAATGACCCTCTCCGGGCGGAGAGGGCAGGGGATCAGAATTCGCTGCGGGCGAAACCGGTCATCTCTTTCAGACCCATTTCCCGGCCCAGGGCGGTCATCGGATGGACGACCACCAGACCGCGAACGCTTTTCTTCAGCTTGCCCATATCGGCCTGCTCTTTTTTGGTGATCGCGCGGCGGAACGGCAGGCTCATTAGTTTTTGCGCCTCTTTGCTCAGCTTCTGGCTCTGGACGGAACGCAGACGTTCAATCTCCGCTTCCAGGGTGGCTTTTTCTTTTTCCAGCTCGGCGTATTTGTCGGCGGCTTCCACCAGCGACAGTTCGGCCTGCTGATGGCGGATGGCGTCGAGACGGTCGCTCAGGCGCTTGATTTCATTTTTTTCGACTTCTTTCATGGTGACTTAATCTGTTAATAAAGGGGCTTCATTCGCCTATAGTATGTGCCGTGACCGCCATTGTTGATAGTTATTTATCAAAAATTCGCCGTTTATCGCCCGCAGAATGCTATACCAGCGCTCGCTAATAATTTGAATTTTATTAATATTCCGCCTAATACCCGTTCTAATTTCATTTCTGTGAAGCCCGTCGGCAGATAAGCACGTTTTCCTTAACCCGCGCCGGTGATTTGGCTAATGCTTAATCAGATTATTCCCAAAAGGAGGACGTGATGGCAAAGATCGGCGACGGCGTACCACGTTTAATCGATAAAGCGGTTGATTTTATGGCTTCCAGTCAGGCGTTTATGGAGTATTTGAAAAAATCTCCGCGTCTGCAGCATATACCGCGAGATATTCCCCAGGATAAGGAAGCGTTGTTTCTGCAGCGTCTGGAATATTATCGTCAGCTTTACCGGCCGACCTGCGACCAGACGGAGCCGGAGTCAGAGCGTTGATTTCTGGAAGGCTTTTTTTAAGCTGATTCGCGAAATCAGCTCAGTCAGGGACAACACCATTGTTGAGCGCACCATCTGCTGGTAACGCAGCTTCTGCATTGCCAGCAGTTCGGCATCGCTGTCATCAAACTGCGGCGTTGGCGGCAGGGCGGCGACGCAGTGCAGCTCGCCGAACGGACCGATAATTTCGTCGTCGGTAAAGCTGTACTCATTGCCGTCGTGGTTAAGCTCTTCGCGCAGGGCCATCAGCAGTTCGGCGTCTTCATATTCGGCACGACTTATCACCCCAAGGCCATAAATCAGCTTCAGGCGTACAGAGAGATCGCCGAGCGGCCCGCTGCCCTCCAGCAAGGGCTCGACGGCGTATTTCACCGCGTAGTCGTCTTTACGGAACACCTGAAGCACCAGAATATTGACCGCTTCCGTTAACAGTTCGACGGTGGCGATCAGGAAGCTTCGTACGGTTTTGCCAGCATTCAGACGCTCAAGCACACGGTTTTCAAATGCTTGTGTTTCTTCCATCATTGCCTGCATATCTGACAGGAGTCGTAATGGGCGCGACGTTGGTCGCGCCAGGTTGTGCATCATTTTTCCGCGTTGTAGTCGTTAACGGCCTCCGCGACGACATCACTTGCGGCATCCAGGCCGGAAATCTGCGCCAGCGCGGCCTGCGGCCCCTTGTCGGCGATCAGTGCCGCCAGCTCCTGCGCCTGCGGATCGTCTTCGCTACGGAAATGCATCGCCGCTGCAATCCCTTTCACCAGGTTGCGGTGCGGCAGACCGTATTCCAGGGTACCCAGCAGCGGCTTAATTAAACGGTCGCCAGCGCTCAGTTTGCGCAGCGGCTGACGGCCAACGCGCTCAACATCGTCTTTCAGGTACGGGTTCTCGAAACGTCCAAGAATTTTCTGGATATAAGCCGCGTGTTTCTGCGGGTCAAAGGCGTAACGTTTGATCAGCACCGCACCGCTCTCTTCCATCGCGCCCTGCACGACGGCACGAATTTTCTCGTCGAGGATCGCGTCGCGAATCGTCTGGTGGCCCGCCAGTTTTCCGAGGTAGGCGGTTATAGCATGCCCGGTGTTCAAGGTGAAGAGCTTGCGTTCGACAAATGCCATCAGGTTATCAGTTAATTCCATTCCCGGGATAGTCGGCAGCGCGCCCTTGAACTGCGTCTTATCGACAATCCACTCGCTGAAGGTTTCCACGGTGACTTCCAGCGGGTCATGGGTGGCGGAAGCCGATGGCGGCACAATACGGTCAACGGCTGAGTCGACAAAGCCGATATGGGCTTCAACCCACGCTTTATCTTCTTCCGCCAGCGCGTTAAACACGTGGCCTTTTAACTGCGTGGTGCCGCGCACCATATTTTCGCAGGCGATAATGTTCAGCGGACGTTCGCTGCCCTGCGCTTTGCGCTTCGCCAGTCCTTTGGCGATGGCCGGGGCGATGCGCTCAAGTACGACGGGACCGACGGCGGTGGTGACCAGATCCACCTCAGCGATCAGGTCCACAACCTCATCGCCGATGCTGCTGACGGCATTGACGCCGGAGACAGTATCCACTTGCTCATTCTCACCGACGACGTGAACCTGATAGCTATGACGGGCATTCAGGGCATCAAGTACGGTCTGATTGACATCGGCGAACGTCAGTTCAATGCCCGCGTCGGCCAGCAATTTACCGATAAAGCCACGTCCGATATTACCTGCGCCAAAATGTAATGCTTTCATAGTATTAACCTTCAATTAATGTTTTTACCTGAGAGGGCTGGGGTGAGGCTTTTCCCCTCACCCAAACCCTCTCCCAAAGGGAGAGGGAATGGACTGCTTTGGTTATTTATTCAACAGTGCCAGAACTTCGTCGACGCTGGTGGTTTTCGCCAGGCGCTCAATCACGGTTTCGTCATCCAGGGCGTTAGTCAGGCTGGTGATAACCTGAATATGCTCGTTGTTGCGGGCCGCGATACCGATCACCAGGCGGGCGACATCGTCTTCATCTTCCCCGAAGCGCACGCCTTCCGGGTACTGGCAGAAGACGACGCCGGTTTTCAGCACACGGTCTTTCGCTTCGATGGTGCCGTGCGGTACCGCGATGGACTCGCCGAGATAGGTCGAGGTCAGTTTTTCGCGGTCCAGCATCGCCTGCACATATTCCGGCTTGACGTAGCCGCCTTTCACCAGCTGCTCGCCGGCGAAGCGAATGGCTTCTTCTTTGGTGGCTGCTTTGCGCCCGAGGAAGATGTTATCCGCACCCAACTGGAACAGGTTTTTGTCGCCATCATCAAAGCTGTCTTTCAGGCTATCGGTAACTTTCACTTCATTCTCGATGTGGCGCTGGGCCGCGACCAGACGCTCAGTCAGGCTGGTGTACAGACCGCTGTCGAGGAAGTTGGTCAGCGAAATATGCTGCGCCTGTGGTACCTGGCGCATCGCCCGCTCGGTCAGGTCACGGTGGGTGATCACCAGGTCAACATCCGGCGGCAGGTTATTGATCGCGCTGTTGGTAACCGAGATGTTACTCAGTCCGGCATCCTGCACTTTCTTGCGCAGTACCCCGGCGCCCATGGCGCTGGAACCCATCCCGGCGTCGCAGGCGACGATGATTTTACGCACATGGCTCAGGTCGTTGGTGACATTACCGGCCGCCAGCGGGCTGGCGCCTTTGGATTCCGCTTTCATGTCATGCATACGACGCGTTGCGGCTTCGATATCGTCTTCTTCTTTTACCTTGCTGGTCTTCAGCAGAACCGCAGAGACCACGAAGGAGACCGCCATCGCTGCGATAATCGCGGCAATGTTAGCGAAGTAGGCGCCTTTCGGCGTCATCGCCAGCACCGCCAGGATAGAGCCAGGGGAAGCCGGAGAGACCAGACCGCCATTGAGGATGGTCAGGGTGAAGACACCGGTCATCCCGCCGAGGATAACGGCCAGGATCAGACGTGGGTTCATCAGCACGTACGGGAAGTAGATTTCATGGATACCCCCCAGGAAGTGGATGATAGCCGCCCCGCCTGCTGACTGTTTTGCGCTGCCGCGACCAAAGAACATGTACGCCAGCAGAACGCCCATCCCCGGACCCGGGTTAGCTTCAATCAGGAAGAAGATAGATTTACCCAGCTCGTGGGACTGCTGAATACCCAGCGGCGAGAAGATACCGTGGTTAATGGCGTTATTGAGGAACAGGATTTTTGCCGGTTCCACGAAGATAGACGCCAGCGGCAGCATGTCGTGCGCCACCATAAAGT